>DATHSR010000463.1:0-2316 GCA_035464035.1 Desulfotignum sp.
CGCCGGGTGTATCATTATCCTGGTCTTTTTTGCCGTCATTGGATTTATTCTCACCACCGGTATTTCCATGGTCACGTTGGGATCGTTTCTCCAGAAGAAGGTGATGGCACTGGGCACAGCCATCGCCCGGGATCTGAAGGAATTTTTCAGCCATCTTCGGCAGCAGATGGCAGAGTGGAAAACCCGGCGGGACCGGTCAGCTGCCGGTCCGGATATGATCGATCTGCCCCTGGCCCTGCCGGCGGTCCGCGCGTCAACGGCCCGGCAGAGATCCGACATCCAGGGCGCGGTGTCCAAATCCTCGGGTCCGGCCGGTGCCAGGCCGGTATCTGATGATAAAAAGACAGAGAACGGGACGGAAGAGCCCGATGACCTGTTTTCCCCCGCCATTGTGGCCCCGCAAATCGATGATGCTGAATATGAACCGGATGAAGTGCTGGAGGATATCCGGCAGAAGGAAGCATTCCGGCTTCCGCCCATCAGTTTTCTGGACGAGAAAATCAAGATCCGGCGGGAAATCAACACGGACAACCTGCAGAAGAAAGCACGGATTCTGGAAACCAAGCTCAACGATTTCAATGTCAAGGGGGATGTGGTGGAGATTCTGCCCGGGCCTGTGATCACCACCTTTGAGTACCGGCCGGCCCCGGGCATCAAGCTGTCGAAAATCACCGGCCTGTCCGATGATCTGGCCCTGGCCCTGAGTGCGGTGAGCATCCGCATCGTGGCCCCCATCCCGGGCCGGGACGTGGTGGGCATAGAAATTCCCAATGACGAACGGGAGATGGTGAACCTGCGGGAATTGATCGCATCCAGAGAGTTCAACCAGTCCGATTCCATGCTGACTCTCGGGCTGGGAAAGGACCTCATGGGGCGGCCGGTGGTTACCAAGATGGACAAGATGCCCCATCTGCTCATCGCCGGTGCCACCGGCACAGGCAAGAGCGTGGGACTCAATGCCATGATCATCAGTCTGCTGTACAAGGCCACCCCGGATGATGTTAAATTCATCATGATCGATCCCAAGCGCATAGAGCTGTCTGTCTACAATGACATCCCCCATCTTATCTCCCCGGTGGTTACGGACATGAAAAAAGCCACCAACGCCCTTTTCTGGGCGGTGAAAGAGATGGAGCGGCGATATGAGCTGCTTGAGGAAAGCGGGCTGCGGAATCTGGCCCAGTACAATGACATGATCAAGGAAAAAATCCGGTCCCGTCCGGCATTGGTTCCGGAGCAGGACCCGGAAGATAACCCGGGGGACCTGGAAACCCTTCCCTATATTGTGATCTTTGTGGATGAACTGTCGGATCTGATGATGGTGGCATCCAAGGATGTGGAATTTGCCCTGACACGCCTGGCCCAGATGGCAAGGGCTGCCGGCATCCATATCATTATCGCCACCCAGCGGCCGTCGGCAGATGTGCTCACCGGCACCATCAAGGCCAACTTTCCTACCCGGATCTCTTTTCAGGTGTCCTCCAAGATCGACGGCCGGATCATCATGGACCAGGGAGGGGCGGAAAGCCTTCTGGGCAACGGTGACATGCTGTTCTGCCCCCCGGGTACCGGCAGGCTCATGCGGATTCAGGGAGCGTATATCTCTGAGCCGGAGATTTCAAGGATCACGGGGTTTCTCAAGGACCAGCGCCAGCCTGAATATGACGAAAACATCACCCGGGGTGATGAGGATGAAGAGATCAGGATCTTTGATGAATCCGAGTATGATGAAAAATATGATGAGGCGGTGGCAGTCGTGACCCAGTCCGGCCAGGCCTCCATCTCCTATGTGCAGCGCCGGCTGCGCATCGGGTACAACCGGGCGGCAAGACTCATTGAAATAATGGAGCACGAAGGGGTCATCGGGCCCCAGATCGGCACCAAACCCAGAGAGATCCTGGTAAAAAATTATGGGGAAGATGGATTTTAATTTTCTGCATGCCGTCAAGGGGTTCATGGCCGATGCGGAAATCATGCGGCTTCATGAACTGGCCCTGATCGCCGCACCGTCAGGTCCGATTGTCGAAATCGGATCCTACTGCGGGCTTTCCGCTGCGGTTATCGGTGATGCCTGCAAACAACAGGGCGGGATCCTGTTTTCCATTGATCATCATGGGGGATCTGAAGAGCAGCAGCCGGGGGAAGCCTATTTTGATCCGGATCTGTATGATGAACAAACCGCCCGGGTGAATACCCTGCCCTTTTTTTTGAAAACCATTGAAACCGCCGGGCTCAAAGATCACGTCATTGCCATGGTGTGTTCGTCGGTCACCGCCGGAAAAATGTGGCACACCCCGCTGTCCATGGTGTTTATTG
>DATHSR010000464.1:0-2301 GCA_035464035.1 Desulfotignum sp.
TTGACACCGCCGACAGGCAGCACCCGCCCTCTGAGGGTGATCTCTCCGGTCATGGCCAGATGCCGATAGACCGGACGGCCCGTTAAAATGGACACCACCGCCGTACACATGGCAATGCCGGCAGACGGCCCATCCTTTGGAATGGCTCCTTCGGGGACATGGATGTGAATGTCCAGATCCTTGTAGAAATCATCCCGGATTCCCAGATCCCTGCTTCTGGATCTCACATAACTGACCGCTGCCTGGGATGACTCTTTCATGACATCGCCCAGCTTTCCGGTCACCATGATCCGCCCCTTGCCCGGCATGGTGACCGCTTCAATGGTCAGCAGCTCACCACCTGCCTGGGTCCAGGCCAGCCCCGTCACGATCCCGGTTTTATCTTCCACCTCCAGGGGCTTGTTGCGGAATTTGGGTTGACCCAGAAATTTCATGACACTGGTGGTACTGACCTGGTAGGATTTGCGCTCCCGGGTGCGGACGATACGGGTGGCGATTTTTCTGATCACCGATGAGATTTCCCGCTCCAGATTCCGAACCCCCGCTTCTCGGGTATACCGTTGAATAATGGTCTGAACCGCATTGTCTGAAAATGTCACGTCCGTCTCGTTGAGACCATTTTCCCTGAGCTGCTTGGGAATCAGAAACCCCTTGGCAATCTGTTCCTTTTCATACTGTGTATACCCGGGAATCTGGATAATCTCCATTCTGTCCCGCAGTGGGGCCGGAATGTCAAAAAGGGTATTGGCCGTGGTGATGAACAGAATTTCAGACAGATCATAATCCACTTCCATGTAGTGATCGTTGAAATGCCGGTTCTGTTCCGGGTCCAGGGCCTCCAGCAGCGCAGAGGACGGATCCCCCCGGAAATCGGAGGTCATCTTGTCAATTTCATCCAGGCACAAAACCGGATTGCTGTATCCCACCTTTTTCAGGGTCTGGATCAGCTTGCCGGGCATGGCGCCCACATAGGTCCGCCGGTGGCCCCGGATCTCGGCTTCATCCCGAACCCCGCCCAGAGATATCCTGGCAAAGGACCTGCCGGTGGCTGATGCCACCGACCGTGCCAGGGATGTCTTGCCCACCCCGGGAGGGCCCACCAGGCAGAGAATCGGTCCCTTTATTTTTTTCACCAGCATCTGAACCGCCAGGTACTCCACTATTCTTTCCTTGGGTTTTTTCAACCCGTAGTGATCCTGATCCAGAATCTTTTCTGCGGTCTCCAGGTCATTTTTAGGCCGGTTTTTACGGAACCAGGGCAGAGAGATGATCCAGTCGATATAATTTCTGATCACCGTGGCCTCCGAAGACATGGGGGCCATCATCTTGAGCTTTTCCAGCTCCCGCCTCACAACGCCGGCCGCCTCTTTGGGCATGCGTTTTTTTCTTATCCGCTTTTCAAGTTCTGCAAATTCACCGGATTCCGAATCTTCGCCCATCTCCTTTTTGATGGCCCGCATCTGCTCGCTGAGGTAATGGCGTTTCTGAAGCTTTTCCATCTGTTCCTTGACACGCCCCTTGATTTTCTGGGACATGGCAAAGACTTCCGTTTCCTGCTGAATCAGCTTGAGGAGCAGAAAAAACCGCTCCTCAATATCCAGGCACTCCAGCAATCTCTGCTTATCGGTAACCTTGAAAGGCATCTGGGCCGCGATGGCATCCGCATACCGGGACGGTTCCTTTTCCAGAATCTCCAGGGTTTTGAAAAAACTCTTGGACACCGCTCCGGACAATGAACAATACTGTCGGAACGCTTCCATAACGGTTCGAAGTGCTGCTTCGGAAACAGTATCCGGCATGGGAATCTCTGCCACCGACACGTAATCCACGGTCAGGAAACCGCGGTCATCGCTCAATTTGAGGATATTTCCCCGACAGCACCCCTCCACCAGGGCCTTGACCGTACCATCGGGAAGGCGAAGGAGCTGGGTGATTTTGGCTTCGGTTCCCACCTGGAAAATATCCTGGATCGTTGGTTTTAGGATCTCAGGATCTTTCTGGGTGGTGAGAAATATCTTTTTGTCCACAGCCATGGCTTCTGACAGGGATTTGATGGATTTCTCTCTGCCCACAAACACCGAGGTGGTGACAAAGGGGAAAAGGACCATATCCCGCAGCGGAACCAGTGGTAGTGTCTTTTTGATATGCTCGGAACCGTCCGGGTTGAAGAATCTGGAAATATTGATCATTTAGTCCAATCTCAGGGTGCTGTCAGGCCTGTTTTTTAGGTTGTTCATACAAGAGGATCGGGGGTTCGTTTTTCAACACCACTTCTTCTCCCACCACGCATTCTCTGACATT
>DATHSR010000465.1:0-2483 GCA_035464035.1 Desulfotignum sp.
TACCGGGAGTGGATAAGGTCCCATTATGAATCGTCACCATAAAATGAGGTTGTATATGAAAGGAATCGTTCTGGCCGGAGGGGCCGGCACACGGCTCTATCCGGTCACCCGGGTGATCAGCAAGCAGCTGCTGCCGGTGTATGACAAACCCATGATTTTCTATCCCCTGTCCGTGCTCATGCTGGCCGGGATCCGGGATATCCTGGTTATCTCCACCCCGCAGGACCTGCACCGGTTTGAGGACCTTTTGGAAGACGGGTCCCAGTGGGGGGTGAATTTTTCCTATCAGGTTCAGCCGGAGCCCGGGGGGCTGGCCCAGGCGTTTATCCTGGGGGAAACATTTATCGGGTCCGACCCTGTCTGCCTGATCCTGGGAGACAACCTTTTCTACGGCCACGGGCTTTCCCGGCTGTTCCAGCAGGCAGCGGCCAGGGAAAAAGGGGCCACGGTTTTCGGGTATCCGGTCAATGATCCCAGTCGCTACGGGGTCATTTCTTTTGATGCAGACGGCAGGGCCGTGGATATCGAGGAAAAGCCGGCGTGTCCCAAATCCGGTTTTGCGGTCACCGGGCTGTATTTTTACGACAATGCAGTGATTGACATCGCCAAAAGCCTTTCCCCTTCTCCCAGGGGGGAGTTGGAGATCACGGACGTGAACCTGGCATACCTGAGAAAGGGTGAACTGCATGTGGAACAGATGGGAAGGGGGACGGCCTGGCTGGATACCGGCACCCACAGCTCCCTTCTGGAAGCCGCGCTGTTCATTGAAACCATTGAAAAACGCCAGGGACTCAAGGTGGCCTGCCTGGAGGAGATTGCATTCCGGATGGGATACATCGATCAGGGCCAGGTGCTGGCCATGGCAGCCAATTACAATAAAACAGATTACGGCATCTATCTGACAAACCTGTTTAAAAAGAATTGTGAATGAGGAAATCAATTGCATGATGCAGATCATCGACACAGCGCTTACCGATGTTAAAATCCTCCGGCCGGAAGTTTTCGGGGACTCCCGGGGATTTTTCATGGAAACCTTCCGGGACAGCGAATTCCGTGAAAAAGTGGCGGATGCCGCCTTTGTCCAGGACAATCACAGCCGGTCAGGTCAAGGGGTGTTGCGGGGGCTGCATTACCAGATCCTGCAGCCCCAGGGAAAACTGGTGCGGGTGATCGTCGGAGAGGTTTTTGACGTGGCCGTGGATATCCGGAAGGGTTCGCCGGAGTTCGGGCGGTGGACCGGCGCTGTGCTCAGTGCTGAAAACAAGGACATGCTCTGGGTGCCGCCGGGATTTGCCCATGGGTTTTATGTCATGAGTGGACAGGCGGAGTTTGTGTACAAATGTACGGAATATTATGGGCCGGCGCATGAGCGTGTCATTCTGTGGAATGATCCAGCTATCGGTATTGACTGGCCCCTGCCCGATGGACGCCTGCCTGTGCTGTCTCCAAAGGATGCGGCAGGGGTTCTGCTCAAACATGCGGAGGTGTTTTCATGAAAATGCTGATCATCGGCGCCAACGGGCAGCTGGGATCTGAACTGCTGGGCACCTGCCCCGACAGATCCCGGGCCGTAGGAATTGATCTGCCCGAAATAGATATCACAGACCCGGTTCAGACCGGCAGCGTTCTGGCGGCGCATCAGCCGGACTGGGTGGTCAACTGCGCCGCCTATACCCAGGTGGACAAGGCGGAATCCGATCCGGAAACCGCCCGGGCCGTCAACAGTGACGGCCCTGCCAACCTGGCCGGGGCGGCAAGAAAACTTCGGGCCGGTTTTATCCATATCTCAACGGATTTCGTGTTCAGCGGCGACCAGGGCCGTCCCTACCGGCCCGGTGACAGGCCCGATCCAAAGTCGGTGTATGGAAAAACCAAGCTGGCAGGGGAACGGGCGGTGCTGGATATACTGGGAAAAAATGCGCTGATCATCCGGACCGCCTGGCTGTATGCGTCTCATGGAAATAATTTTGTCAAGACCATGCTCCGCCTGATGACGGAAAAAGACTCGCTCCGGGTGGTGGATGACCAGATCGGGACCCCCTGCTGGGCAAAGGGCCTGGCAGCGGCGGTGTGGGCGGCGGCGGCAAAGGACGTGAAAGGGATTTTCCACTGGACCGATGCCGGTGTGGCGTCCTGGTACGACTTTGCCGTGGCCGTCCAGGAAGAAGCCCTGGCCGCCGGGCTGCTTGACCGGTCCATTCCGATTCACCCGGTCCCCACCAGCGAATATCCCACCCCGGCCCGGCGGCCGGCCTTCAGTGTGCTGGACAAAAAAGACCTGGTGACGGCCACGGGCCTGCAGCCTTTACACTGGCGCCGTCAGCTGCGGCACATGCTTCTGGAACTGGTGCAAGTCCCTGGAACCGGCAAAAAAAATCAGTAAAATGATTTTTTGCCTTGCTTTTTTGAAAAATCTGGATTAGGGGATGAATCATAACGATATTCTGTGCATCGTTATTCTCGGCTCACGCAATTGATCGTTT
>DATHSR010000466.1:0-3660 GCA_035464035.1 Desulfotignum sp.
GGGGACGGGCGGCTCCAGGCAGCTGTTGATGACGTGCCCGCAACCCTGGATCTGACCGGGTGCACCGAAGCGGAGGTGTTCAACTCCTGCCAGCAGGACTGCTTCCGCAATGTCAGCCTGCCCTTTCACAGTCAGGGTCAAATCGCCCAGGTGCTGCCCCTGGAGCTGGCATCCCCTTTGCCCTGGGATGATGTGGTGTCCGATTTCCTGGTCCAGGAGGTCCGGTTTGTGGCAGACCAGCACCTGGTGCTGACCGCTTCCGCGCCCCGGGAGCTGATCACCGGCATCGTCGCGTGCCTGCGCCCTTTTAAAATCCGGCCCCGGATGATGACCCCCAAAGGATACGCCTTGGCTGCGGCCCATCTTCAGACCGGCAGCCCGTTTTCCGACCAAATCTTTATTCACCTGGGCCCCTCTGACATCACCCTGACCCTGATTGCCGGATCCAAACCGGTGATGGTACGGACCCTGACCGCATCGGACCGCATTGCCGACACGGTCGCGGACAATGTCATCCGCATGATCACAGGTTTTCGGCAGCGGTCCGGCCTGGATACCCGGTTTCACGTCTGTCTGGCACCGGAAAGCAGCGCCCCGGAACCGGCACAGGTGATGGAAAAACTCAGGCAGGTGCCGGGGTCTGGATCACTGATCGATGCCGGCGCCCCGGAAGTCCTTGCCGGGGATCTGGCATCTGCGGCCGGCCGGCTGTATCACGCCCCCGGCCGCAGCTTCAATTTTTCAAGGCACGCCCATGGATGGGAGACGTTTTTCCATAAATACCGGTTTGAACTGGCGACCACCGCCGTGATCGGTGCGCTGGTGCTGGTTCTGTCCCTGACCGGCCTGTACCGGCAGATTTCTGTCCTGGAAGCCCGGGTCGCTTCGGCACGCCAGGCCGGTGCCGACCTGTATGCCCAGACCTTTCCCGAAGACCCGGTTTTACCGGGATATTCCCCGCTGCTGCTCATGCAGGCCAAAATGAAACAGAAACAGCAGCAGCAGGGCGCCGGGACCGGGCGCTGGGAGCTGACACGGCCTTCTGACATCCGGGCCATTGACGTGCTGTCCGAACTGTCGGCCCGCATTCCCGCCGGCAAAACCCTGCAGCTGTCCCGTTTGCTGCTCAATCACGGCCAGGCAACCGTCTCCGGCATCACGGACAGCTTCAATACCGTGGACCGGCTCAAAACCGCCCTGGAACAGTCCCCGATGTTCAAAACCGTCACCATCACCACAGCGGACGCGGAGAGGACAGGGAACCAGGTGATCTTTCAATTCAGGATCGAGATGTGAGGTGCCCGTGATCCGTCTGTCCCCCAGAGAAACTGTTGTCATTGCCGCCGGAGGGCTGCTGGTCCTGGTGTTTGCGGCCGTGCAGTTTTTCTATCTGCCGCTTGTGGACAAAAAACAGGACCTTGCGCGGATACTGGCCGTGGAACAGGATGCAATACGGCAGATCGCTGATCTGCAGAACCAGTACCTGGACCTTGCAAGGGACATGGAGACCGGCCAGACCCAGGTGGCTGGCAGGCCCCGGGACTTTACCCTGTTTTCATTTCTGGACGGCCGGGCGGAAAAAACCGGGATCAAGCAGAACATCGAATATATGCGGCCCTTTTCCCAGGATCTGGATGACGGCCCGTACCTGGTTTCCAAAGTCCGGGTCAAACTCAACAACCTGGTCCTCGATGATTTCATCGATTTTCTCCAGAGCGTGGAAACCTCAGGCAACGGCGTCCAGGTAACCTCCCTGTCCCTGTCCCGGATCGGGGATCCGGAGGCGCTGCTGGAAGCGGTCCTGGAGGCCCAGACCCTGATGCCCAAGGAGCCTGGATAGCATGATCCTTAAACGCGTTTTCATCTGTCTGGTTTATTTTACGGCCGCTGCAGCGGTGTTTGCCGTTTTGCGCTTTCCCCACCAGGCGGCTGCAGAAAAGACCGCCCGAATGGCGGAACAGATGTTTCCGGGGAGCGCCATCACCCTGGACCGGGTATCTCCCGTGTTTCCCCTGGGGCTGACATCGCAGACCCCGGTGATCCGTCTGGCAGACAAGATCTTGGTCATCCCCCGGGATATTCATGTCCGCCTTCCCCTGTCTGCGTTTCTGGGCTGGGGCAACACACTTCATTACAGGGTCTCCCTGCTGGAGGGAACCCTTGCCGGGCACCTGTCCGGCGTCTCATTATCCCCCCCCGGATATGCCGGGGTGACCGCGGATCTGGCCGGACTGCGGTTCACGGACCTGGCCCTGGCCCTGGAGGGGGGGACCGTCCGCCTGTCCTTTGTTCTGTCCGGCCGGTATCAGGAACCGGACCGGCAGAACAGTCCGGCCGGCACCGGCGACCTGTTCCTCTCTCAGGTGACCTGTGCGATTCAGGACAATTTCCTCAACACCTTTGGAATCAAGGACCTGAATTTTGACCGGATCACCGTATCCTTTGTCCGGGAAAACCGGACCATTCAGATTTCGGCACTCACAGCCCAGGGCAGCGTCATGGCGGTGTCAGCCGAAGGACAGATCGTCCTGGCCCAGGGCAGTCCGTCAGACCCTGAAAACTGGACATTTGATCTGAAAGGCCTTCTGCATCCCCAGCCGGCCCATGTATCCAAATTTTCCGGAATCTTGCCCGTGGAAAATCTGTTCCGAACCGATCCGGAAAAAGGGATTCCCTTCACCCTGACCGGCCCGGTCTCGGCCCTGGAGATCCGCTTATGAAACCTTTGTTTATTGTGCTGCAGCTGATACTGCTTACGGCAGGGGCCTATCTGGCGGTGGGAATGGCTTACCAGCATCTGTTTTATACATCCGGTCCGGATATCCTGTACCCGGATCCCCGGACCCGGAACATGGCCGGCCCGGAAACCGGTGGCAAGTCAGCGGCACTTGAAAAAAAATATGCCGACATCGTTGAAAAAAACCTGTTTGGCGTGCGTACCCGGAAACCGGCAGGACTGCAGGACGCTCCGGCGGAACCTGCGGACAAACCCCTGGAAAAAACCCGGCTCCAGCTGGCCCTGTGGGGAACCGTGACCACGGATTCAGCCGCAGGTGACTGGGCGGTGATTGAAAACAAGAAAACCAGGGAACAATCCCTGTTCCAGGTAGGGGACCCGGTGGAAGACGGGGCCGTCATCGTACAGATCGCCCGCAACCAGGTCATTTTGCGCGTCAACGGCCAGAACCAGTTACTGGAAGTGGACCTTACCCAGGCCCCTGCGTCTCCGGCACCGTCTTTCCGTGCCCAGGGGGAAACAGACGCCCAGGAGATCGAAACCGGTCCCCCGCCCCTGGAAACTGCGCAAACCGGTCTGCCCGCCCTGATGAAACAGGTTCGGGTCCGGCCGTTTTTCTCGGATGGAAAACCGGACGGACTGCTGCTCTACGGGATCAGAAATGATTCCGTATTTCAGCAGGCCGGCCTGAGAAACGGGGACATCGTCAAATCTGTCAACGGCGGGGATACTCTGTCCGCCCAGGATGCTGTCACCGTTTTTCAATCCGTGGGCGCCGCTATGGAATCGCTTTCAGATATCCGTTTCACAATCCTGCGCCGGGGAAAACTCCAGGAAATCGTTTACAGCGCCCAGGATAACGATTATACCGTAGAAACTGTTCCAGATGAATAAGGAATCCGTTATGGCCAAATCGAATGCGA
>DATHSR010000467.1:0-5501 GCA_035464035.1 Desulfotignum sp.
AACCGTCCGGGTCCTGCCGGGTGTGCGGCGTGGAAGTCACCTCTCCCACGGGCCGCCAGACCGTGATGCTGTCCTGCGTGCTCAAAGTGAAGCCGGGACTCAAAGTGCTCACCGATTCCCCCCTGGTACGGTCCCACCGCCAGCAGGCCTTTGTCCGGCTGTTCCGCATGGCCCCCCAGGCCCACCGGATCCGGGATCTGGCCCTTCGATACCAGGTGGAACTGCCGCCGGAGCCGGACGGATGTATCCGGTGCCGGCTGTGCATCCGGGTCTGCCAGGAGATTGTGAAAGCCGGTGCCCTGAAGATGGAAAATACCGGGTCCGGCCTCCGGGTGACCAGAGGGGACGGCCAGTGCATCGGCTGCGGCACCTGCGCCAACATCTGCCCCACCGGCGTGATTCAGGTGACGGACCTGGACGGTGTGCGGACCGTGTCCATTGAGGACCGCACCATCGGCCAGCTGCCCCTGGAGCGGTGCGAGGCCTGCGGCCGGATGTATGCAACGGCTGATTTTCTCAACCGGGTCTCCCATATCAGCCCGGACCATCCGGATACCAAGGAGCACCATTTTCTGTGCCCGGCCTGTGTCAAGCTCATGTCCACCCGGGCCATGACCGAAAAGGCGCATCTGAGAAAATGATCCGGACGGGCTGTTTCATCTGCCTGATCCCGGCATGGGCGCTGATACTGCCGGCACCGGCCTTTGCCATTCAACTGCATACCGGCAATGCCGGCATCATCGCCCACCAGATCGGGCACCTGTTTTTTCTGTTTGCCATGGTGACTCTCATGTTCACCATCAACAGCCAGGGATTGATCCGGCAGAAGGGGTGGCGACAGATTCAGCTGGCAGCCCTGTTTTTTATCTTCTGGAACCTGGACACCCTGATTGCCCATTTTCTGGACAACCAGATCGAGGTGGTGCGCATCGAAACCTTGAGCATCACCCGATTGGCCGTGACCACCCAGTCGGACTCCCAGCTCCTGGCGGTGATCTACTATTTTCTCAAAATGGATCACCTGTGGTGTGTGCCGGCCATGATTTTTCTGTATATGGGGCTGGACAGCCTGCTCAAGGCCCAGCGGGAGGCCCAGCGCCAGGCCCCGGGCGGAAAGGAGGCCGGACAATGACCGCCAACCTGCCCATTCTGCTGGTGGATGTGCTGGGATCCGTGATCATGGTGGTGCTCGGGGTGCTGTCCCTGTTCAAGGCAAAGTCCCTGCGGGACCTTGATCCTGACAACGTGGTGTTTCTCTACCTGATCTGGATCTGCGCCGGGTTCACCATATTTGCGGTATCCCGGTCCTTCAGCCATATCCTGCGCCAGTTCCTGGTGCTCACCGGCAGCGGGGATGTCTGGGCCAGCATCGGTCCTTTCACCGGTGCGGTCAACACCATCACCTTCATGCTGGTGGGCACGGTGACCCTGTTTTTCAACCAGAGCTGGCGCATCAATGAAAAAGTGCTGTCCGCCAAGCAGAAGCACCAGGAAACCAGCGCCAAACTCCTGGAGCTGAACCAGACCCTGGAACACAAGGTGGTGGAAAGAACCGAGAAGCTTACCAGCTCTGAACACAAGGCCCGCCGTATTTTTGAACATTCCCTGGACACCATCGTGGTCACGGATCCGGCCTTTGTGATCGCCGAGATCAACCAGGCCGGGGTGGAGCTGACCGGGTACAGAAAATCCGATATACTGGACAACCGGATGGGACTCAAGGATTTTCTGGCGGTCCGTTCGGAACGGGAAAAAATTCTGCGTCTTCTGGGAACCGATGAATATATTCTGAATGAAGAGGCGGATTTTCTCAGGGCCGACCAGTCTCTTGTCCGGGTGCTCATCACCGGGGGGGTGGATTACGGGGCCTTTGGCTGCGGCAAGACCTTTCATTTCATCATCAAGAACATCAATGATAAAAAACAGATGGAACAGCAGATCGCCCAGGCAGACAAGCTGGCTGCCTTAGGAGAGCTGTCCGCAGGGGTGGCCCATGAGATCAACAACCCCTTAGGCATCATCCTGGGGTATACCCAGCTGATGCTCAAAAACCCCGGGGATCATGAAGAAGACTTGAAAATCATTGAAAAGCATGTGAAAAACTGCCGCACCGTGGTGTCGGACCTGTTGACCTTTGCCAGGAAAGGTTCCACCAAAATGCAGCCCATCGATGTGTGCCAGGTGGTGGCGGATGTGATCGGATTTCTGGGGAACCATTCCGATTTCAGGGATGTGGAAGTCCGGTATCCGGAACCCTGCAGCGGCCCGCTGATGATTTTCGGCAATGAACAGGAACTGGCTCAGGTGATCATGAACCTGATGATCAATGCCTGCCATGCGGTGGACAAAAAAGGCCGCATCCAGGTGGAGACCGGCATGGATGGACATGGCCGGGTGAAGATCACGGTCAAGGACAACGGCACCGGCATCCCGGAAAAGGATTTTTCACGGATCTTTGACCCGTTTTTCACCACCAAGCCCGTGGGCAAAGGCACCGGGCTGGGACTTTCCGTGGGATACGGCATTATCCGGCGCTATGGCGGAGATATCATGGTCCGGAACAGAAAAGAAAAAGGCGCCGCATTCACCGTCACCCTGCCCCGGATTGAAATGAATTCGGATGGCCGGGACAGAGAGGAGAAAAGATGACCGCCCGGATCCTTGCCGTGGACGATGAAAAAGACATGACCCGCCTGCTCAAGCGGACCCTGGAGTCGGAGATCGACTGCACGGTTTCCATGGCGTTTTCCGGGGAGATGGCCCTGAACGTTCTTGAAAAGGATGCCTGGGACCTGGTGATCTGCGATATCCGCATGCCGGGCATGGACGGGTTCGCGCTGCTGGCGCAGATAAGAAACAGGTATCCGGACCTCACCGTGGTGATGCTCACCGCTTTCGGCAACATTGATTCCGCAGTCACCGCCATCAAAAGCGGGGCCTATGATTTCATCGCCAAACCCTTTGAGCAGGATGAGATCATCTTCAAGATACGCAAGGCCCTGGAGCGCAGCCGGCTGCTGCTGGAAAACAAGCAGCTGCTCCAGGCCCGGGACAGGGATTTTTCTCCCCTGGTGGGTCAGAGCCCGGCCATGGAAAAAGTGTTTGAAAAGATCGCCCTGGTGGCATCATCCGATGTCACGGTGCTGATCACCGGCGAATCCGGCACCGGCAAGGACCTGACCGCCCGGTCCATTCACCGCCACAGCCAGCGCAGCAAGGCCCCGTTCATCCCGGTCAACTGCCCCACCATCCCGGAGCATATCCTGGAAAGCGAGCTGTTCGGCCATAAAAAAGGCGCGTTCACCAGCGCGTATCAGGACAAGACAGGTCTGTTCCAGGAGGCGGACAAGGGCACCATTTTCCTGGATGAGATCGGGGATATCGGGCTGTCCATCCAGACCAAGCTGCTGCGGGTGATCCAGGAAAAAGAGATCAAGCCCTTAGGAGACAACCGGGTCCGGAAGGTGGACGTGCGGATCATGGCTTCCACCAACCAGGACCTCCAGGCTAAAATCGCCGCCAAAGAGTTCAGAGAGGACCTGTATTACCGGCTGTCGGTCATCACCATCGAGCTGCCGCCCCTGCGGGACCGTATCGGGGACATTCCGCTGCTGGCCGGGCATCTGGTGGCCAAGAACTGCAAAAAACTGAACCGGCCGCTGAAAACTATTTCCAGCAGTGTCATGGACCTGCTGGTGAAGAATCCCTGGAAAGGAAATGTCCGGGAGCTGGAAAATGTCCTGGTCCAGGGGATCCTGTATTCCGGAAATGATGAGATCCGCCGGAAGGATATCCCGCTTTCGGAAACCGGTCCGGACGCCTGCCCGGACGCCTGCCCGGATCGCCATATCCTGGATCTGCCTTACAGGGAAGCCAAGGAAACCCTGCTGACCCGGTTCAACCATGAATATGTGGGGATGCTGCTGTCCATGACCGGCGGCAATATCACCCAGGCGGCCAAGAGATGCGGTCTGGACCGCCAGGCCCTGCAGCAGGTCATGAAGCGGTTTGGCATCGACCCGGATGATTTTCGATGACCGGACCTGGCATACAAATCATGCACTGCATTAAAAAACTTGCATCCGGTGAAAGAGCTACTCATTTTCAACTGTGTTGACAACGGGTTTTTATGATGGAAAAAACAATAAATTCAAATTGTTATAACCCATATCAACAAGGTGTCTGCTGTTGGCACCTGTTTTGCTTTCCTTTTTCAGGAAACAATGGGGCGGCTTTGGCTCAAGATTTTCAATACAACCATAAAATCCAGACAAGGAGGTGAGATTTTTATTCAGGAGGTGCGGCTGTTTTTTTCAGATGAAGGGCGGTTCAAGCGTGTCCGAATTTTAGTTTCATTTTTTAAACACTATTTCAAGCATTATCAAACATTGGAGGGAAGGTATAATGAACCGTAACAAAATATTATTGATGTTGCTCAGTTTCGCGGCTGTTTTGTTTTTTCTGCAGACACCGGCTTTTGCAGATCGTCTGACAGAGGCGATTGCAAAAGCGCCGGTGGGAACCGGTCCCGGCCATATTGATCCGGCTGCGGAAACCGGGTACCTGGGAATTCCAGGCGCTCCCAATATCAATCTGATCCTGGCGCTGGTCTGGGCCATCTGGGTTGGGTGGGTCTTTTCCACGGTAGGCGCATTCGGCGGTATCATGGCAGGTGTCGGACATATCACGGTATATGGTTTGGGGGCTTATGCCGGTACATTCCGGGAGACCTCTCCTGCTCTGAATAAAACCATCACCGACTCCATCCGTGTGTCCAACCAGTTTCTGGTGGGGTTGAGCGCCCTGATCTCCTCGATCACTTATTACAAGCTGGGCCGGCTGGTACTGCCGGTGGGGGCCGCACTGGCCATCGGGTCGATTGCCGGCAGTTACCTGGTACCCGTGCTGACCGCCGGAAAAATCAGCTTCAGTCAATATGTGGGGTATTTCGGTATTTTTGTTCTGGTACTCGGAGCTTACATGCTCTATGAAACCACCCCTAAGGGTGCTGCCAAAAAAAAGAAGGCCAAACAGGCGGCCGATGCTTTTGAAGCGACCATGAAGCGGAAACGGGCGGGTGAAGCGGTTGATACCCGGGATCTGGGCGTTAAAATGAAGTCTTTGTCAATCAAGCGGATCAGCTTTACCTTTTACGGGGTTGAATTCTCCTTCAATCCGATTTTTCCGGTGGCCGGTGGTTTTATCATTGCCGCCATTGCCTCTTTTCTGGGCGTAGGCGGCGGGTTTATGCTGGTGCCGTTTCTGACCAGTGTCGCCGGCCTGCCCATGTATCTTTCTGCCGGCACATCCGCACTGGCGGTTCTCATCGGCATGATCACCAGTATATTCAGCTATCTGCAGCAGGGTGTGCTGGTTCACTGGCCCCTGATCGGTACCCAGCTGGTGGGTATTGTCATCGGATCCATGGTCGGCCCTTATACCTCCCAGTTTGTGCCTGATAAAGTATTGAAATATATATTTATCGTGCTGGCTTTCTATGT
>DATHSR010000468.1:0-3788 GCA_035464035.1 Desulfotignum sp.
GGTGGTCCCGGAAGATGATGCCGTCAGCATCCATGCCTGTCACTCTCCCATGCGGGAGGCACAGGTGTTAAAGGATCTGCTGCTGGACACATTTGAACGCCGCCCGGATATCGCCCCCCACGACGTCATTGTCATGATGCCGGATATTGAGGCCTATGCTCCGTATATCGAAGCGGTGTTCTCACGGGAACATCCGCTGCCCTTCACCATTTCCGACCGGCGCCATAAAATGGAATCCCCCACCATTGAGGCGTTTTTAAAAATATTGGCGCTCAAGGGCTCCCGGCTGGAACAGTCCCGGGTCATGGACCTGCTGCTGTGCCCGGCCATTGCCGAAAAATTTGACATCGCCCCGGGGGATGTTCAGGGGCTGACCGAAATGGTTTGCCAGGCCGGCATTCTCTGGGGCATCGACCCGGAACATCGCCGGCAGCTCACGGGAAAGGGGTTTGCGGAAAACACCTGGCAGTTCGGTTTCCAGCGCCTGTTCATGGGGATTGCCATGCCTGAAACCGCCCAGGTGCTGGTCAATGATGCGGTACTGCCCTGTCCGTTCAAAGAAGGGCCCGATGCCCAGATCCTGGGGAAATTTGCCCGGTTCTGCCACACCCTGTTTCGTTATCTGGACGCCCTGGAAGGAAAGCAGACCCCTGCCCGGTGGGAATCGGTGTTTACCGGCCTGGTCCGGGATATGATCGCCGCTGATCCGTCCCGTGAGCCGGACATCCGGTTTCTTTTCCAGATGTGTCAAGACATGACCAGGGAGGCTTTTGCCGGGGGATTTGCAGGGACCTTGAAATTTTTTGCTATCCAGGACCTGATCAAGAAAAAGTTGGATCAGGCCGTTGCCCAGGGCAGTTTTCTGGCAGGCGGCATCACCTTCTGCAACCTGATGCCCATGCGCAGCATTCCGTTCCGGGTGGTGGCGCTCATGGGTATGGATGAGACGGCATTTCCCAGAAAAATTCCGGTCAGAAGTTTTGATCTGATATCGGCCCATCCCTGCCGGGGGGACAAGAACCTGCGGGATGAAGACCGGTACCTGTTTCTGGAAACGCTTCTGTCCGCCAGGGACCGGCTGATCGTCACCTATACCGGCATGAGCGTCAAGGACAACAGCCCTGTTCCCTGTTCCGGGGTGGTCAGCGAGCTGGCCGATGTCATGAACAGCACCTTTGTCTTTCCCCCCGGGCACCGGTGGTGGACCACCCACCGGCTGCACCCGTTCCATCCGGTCTATTATGACGGCACCCCCGGTTTTTTTTCCTATTCATCCGACCATTGCAGCATCGCCCGTTCCAGGGCCGGGTCTGTCTTGTCTTCAGACCGGGCCGCCAAAGGTACCGGACAGCTCGGTCCCGGTGGTGACCGGCCGGGACCGGGGCGGCAGAAATCACCCCCTGGGATGCCGCTGCCCGGCGGCCCGCTGGAAAGCGATGGGGTGGTAGCCATTCCCCTGGTCTCCCTGCACCGGTTTTTTCAGCGTCCCCTGGCGCTGTTCTGCAACACCTTCCTGGAGATGGCGTTTCCGCCGCTGGAACCGCCCCTGCCGGACCGGGAACCGTTCCAGGTGTCAGGGTTGACCCGGTATCAGCTGGGGGCCGGGTTTCTGGAAAAAGAACCGGATCCGGCCCATGGAACATGGGATGGCGGATACCCGCTGGCCCGGGCCGGTGGGTTGCTGCCCCTGGGAAACCAGGGCCGTCTGGAATGGGAGGCCATCGTCCGAACGGCCTGTCCCATCCGGGAAATGGCCCAGGCACAGTTACCGCCAGCGGCAGTGGCGCCGGTTATCCTGGACCTGGCCGTGGCAGACACCCGGATCCAGGGAACGGTTTCAGATCTATTTGCCGATGATTCCGGCATCGTCCGCTGCATCAAGGATTTTGGCCTTATCCATGCCAGGCGGCTGCTTAAAAACTGGATTACCCATCTGGCCCTGTCCCTGGCCAAACCGGACACACCGGTGGTCACCCGGATCATCGGGCAGGATTTCTGGAGACGCCGTCCGGTGGGACTGTGGCGGTTTGTGCCCATGGGTCAGACCGCCCGGCCCTGTCTGGAAGCCCTGGTGTCGCTGTACCGCTGCGGACAGGTCCGGCCCCTGGCTTTTTTTCCGGACACCTGTTTTCTGCTGGCCCGGGCGCTGGCTGAAAACGGGTATGATCTCTCGGAACCGTCTCTTCTGGCAGCCATGAAAAAGGCCGGTTCGGCCTGGTACAATGCCCATGCCGGTACCGGGGAGAGGACAGACCGTTATGCGGCCTTGTGGGCGGCCGGCCGGCCCGATCCCTTTGAAAGTCCGGAACAGCTTGCGGCATCCGGTATGGTGGCAAATGCCCTGGCCGTGTTCAAGCCGCTGCTGGCCCATCTGGAGGACGGTCCATGACGCCGTTGAATCCCCTTGGACTCAATCTTCAGCATACCACCCTGATTGAAGCCAGTGCCGGTACCGGCAAAACCTATACCATCACGACCCTGGTGGTCCGGCTCATTGCCGCGGGATATCCCATTGAATCCATTCTGGTGGTGACTTTTACGGAAGCGGCGGCAGCGGAACTCAAACTGCGGATAAGGACCCGGCTTTCCCGGGTTCTGGCCGGCATGGACCGGATCCGGGCGGGCCGGTTGAAAGAAAGCAGCCCTGACCTGCCGGCCGGCGGTGAAAGCGGCCGGACGGAAAAAGGCCTGGGGGTCGGGGCAGCCGTTTGTGAGGCCCTGCCGGATGAATTGATCCGGTTTTTGGCGGATCAGGGGGATCCGGACCAGGTCTGCCACCGCATCCGCCTGGCGCTGACCTGTTTTGATCAGGCCTGTATCATGACCATCCACGCCTTTTGCCTCCAGACCCTCAGGGAGCATGCCTTTGAAACCGGAACAGCGTTTGACATGGAACTGCTGGCGGACGGAACCGGGTTTTTCCGTCAGGTGTGCATGGATTTTTTCATGACACGGATCAATGATCTGGATCCATTGATGCTCAAGATGCTGGCCCAAAAAAAACTGACCCCCCAGTCCCTGGCCCGGGACATGCAGTCTGCCGTTTCCCGGCCCGGCATCTGCCTGATTCCGCCGTGCCCTGGATTTGATGACGTCTGCGGCCGGTACCGGCAGACAGTCTCCCAGATACGTGCACTGCTGACGGACGGAGGAAGCAGGATTGCGGACCTGATCCTTTCGGATCCCGGTCTGGACAGGCGCAGCTATTCCAAAAAAAACGTGCCGGCCTGGCTCAAGGCGGCCCAGCTTGTCTGTGAGATGGACGGGGATAATGCCCTGTTTGTGATGACTGAAAAAGGCGACACGCTCTACCGGTTCACCCGCACCTGCCTGACCGGGAAAACAAAAAACGGGGCTTTGCCGCCGGCACACCGGTTTTTTGACCTGTGCCAGGATCTGTACGACCTCTACCAGATCCTGGAAAACAATGTGATCTGCATCCGGCAGGACTTTGTGCCTTTTTTCGACCAGGCCCTGGCCCGGCTGAAGCAGCAGCAGGGGCAGTGTTTTTTTGATGACCTGGTCAATGACCTGGCACGGGCACTGGAGAGAGGACCGACCGGCCGGCCGCTGATCCAGGCGGTTCAGAACCGCTATGAAGCCTGTCTGATCGATGAATTTCAGGACACTGACCCGGCCCAGTACCGGATTTTTTCAACGCTGTTTTCAAAGATTCCTTCCCGGTTTGGCGGCACCCGGCCGTTTTTCATGATCGGTGACCCCAAGCAGGCCATTTATGCGTTCAGGGGCGGGGATGTTTTCGCCTATCTGGCCGCCTGCAGGGACAG
>DATHSR010000469.1:0-1857 GCA_035464035.1 Desulfotignum sp.
CTGTCCCGGTTTTTGCCCAGAGGGATTTTCGGCATTGCCTACTGGTATGCCCTGTATCCGTTTCACCAGAATGTGTTTTCCCGCATGATGACAGGCCTGGCCGCTGCTGCCGGAAAACCCGTTCTGACGCCGCCCCGGCGTTTTACTCCCAAAATCACCCACGCTTGTTCGCTGCCCTCCGATGCAGAAAAAAAATGATTTCAAAATAAAACCGATCTCTCAAAAAATTGATCTTTGCCTCAAACCGGCAGGGATCTCCATAATTTCATTTTGGAGCTGTCATGACCGACACCGAACAAACCGAACACAAACTGACATTGAGAAACCTGAAAAAACAGGATTACCCTCAGATAAAGCGCATCATGGACCTGGTGTATTCCGGCATGGGAGGCGCCTGGAAACCTGATGAATTTGCCGGACTCATCGGTCAATTCCCCGAAGGCCAGATCTGCATCGAGGACAACGGCACCGTCATTGCCGCAGCCCTGGCCATCGTCGTCAATTCACAGGAATTTGAGAAACTGCGGCACACTTATGAAGACGTGGTGACCGGTGGCGAGATGACCCGCCATGATCCCGAGGGAGATGCGCTGTATGGCGTGGATATCTTTGTGGACCCGGAGTACCGGGGACTGCGCCTGGGCCGCCGGCTCTACGATGCCAGAAAAGAACTGTGTGAAACGCTGAACCTGAAAAGCATTATTTTCGGCGGCAGGATCCCCGGATACGGCAAATACGCAAAGGACCTGACCCCGGCCGAATATATCCGGAAAGTCAAGGCCACCGAGATCTACGACCCGGTGCTCACGTTTCAGCTGTCCAATGATTTTCACATCAAAAAAATTCTGAAAAACTATATCCCTGAAGACACCCAGTCCGATTCATACGGCGTTCTCATGGAATGGAACAACATCTATTATGAAAAAAAACAGGTGCTGTTCGGCGGGCGCAAGGCCTATCCCCGCATCGGCATTGTCCAGTGGCAGATGCGGTCCTTCACCACCTTGGATGAGTTTCTGCACCAGGTGGATTTTTTCGTGGATGCCATGGCCGGGTACAATTCCGACCTGATCGTGTTTCCGGAACTGCTCAATGCGCCGATGCTCAAGAATTTCAACCAGGAGAACCCGGCAGAGGCCATGCGGTCCCTGTCCGAATTCACCGAAGATATCCGGGCCGCGTTCGTGAACCTGGCCATCTCCTACAACATCAACATCGTGGCCGGGAGCCTGCCGCAGCTGCGGGATGGCGATCTGTACAATGTCTCTTTCCTTTGCCGCAGGGACGGCACCTGGGATTCCCAGGACAAACTGCACATCACCCCGGACGAGGCCCAGTACTGGGGGTTCAAGGGGGGCCATTCCCTGAAGGTGTTTGACACGGATATCGGAAAAATCGGGGTCCTGGTTTGCTATGATGTGGAGTTTCCCGAACTGTCCAGATATCTGGCGGAAAAGGGCATGACCCTTTTGTGCGTGCCTTACTGGACCGACACCAAAAACGCCTATCTGCGGGTGCGGCGGTGTGCCCAGGCCCGGGCCATTGAAAACGAATGCTATGTGGCCATCTCCGGCAGCGTGGGCAACCTGCCCAAGGTGGAGAACATGGACATCCAGTATGCCCAGTCCGCAGTGTTCACCCCGTCCGATTTTGCTTTTCCCCATGACGCCATTGCCGCCGAAGCCACCCCCAACACCGAGATGACCCTGATGGTGGACCTGGACCGGGACCTGTTAAAGGAACTGCGCCAGATCGGAAGTGTCCGAAATCTGGAAAGCCGTCGGAAAGAACTTTACGAAGTGCTCTGGAAACCGGATCTTGATCCGGATGCCGGCATCCGGTAGCGGGAATCGGGAT
>DATHSR010000470.1:0-7765 GCA_035464035.1 Desulfotignum sp.
GGCCCGGGTATTATCCACACCCGGAACAGGGAGATCCACCGGCTTGAGGATCTCAGGGGGTTGAAAATAAGGGGAACCGGCACCAGTGGAGAAGTCATCGCCGCCTTAGGCGGTACACCGGTGGGCCAGTCCATGGCAGAAACCTATCAGATGCTTCAAAGAGGTGTTGTGGACGGCTCTGCCCATCCGGTGGAAGCCAATAACGGGTGGAAACTGGGAGAAGTGGCAAAATATATGATTCAGAACTTTTCTTCCGGTTACACCACGACATTTGCAGTGTTCATGAACAAAAAAAAATGGGGCCGGCTGACACCGGAGCAGCAGGAAATTATCATGGCCGTCAATGCCGAATACGCTCTCAAACATGGCCAGGCATGGGATGAGGCGGACAGGAAAGGGGAGGCATTCTTTCTTTCAAAGGGCGGAAAAATCATTTCCCAGACTGCCGAGGAATCCGAGCGGTGGGCAGAAAAATCATCCGTTCTTGTTGAAAACTATATCAACGCGACCTTTGCCAAGGGCATTGACGGCAAGGCGGTGGTTGACTTTATCCATGCCCGCATGCAGCCCCGACAACCCGATACCCATAAACAGGAATGAGGATAACGATGATTCACCAGGCGCTGAACAGACTTTCAAACATCATGAAGGTGATCGGCGGCATCGCCCTTGTGGGCATGATGCTCCTGACGGTTGTGGATGTCATCGGACGGCTTTTCCAGCGCCCGATTTTTGGTTCCGTTGAAATTGTCGGTTTTCTGGCAACGATTATCGTGGCAGGGGCCCTGCCTTACACCTACCGGATCGGCGGGCATGTGGGGGTTGAAATTCTGATGCAGACCGCCTCCCGGAAAACCCAGATACTGGTCCGGATTGCCACCCGGGCGCTCACACTCTTTCTTTTCGGGCTGATCACCTGGCAGATGTTTCTGCATGCCGGTGAGCTCAAACAGATCGGAGAGGTGTCCATGAGTCTGAAATTTCCCACCTACTATATCGCCTATATCCTTGGTTTCGGACTGCTGCTCTTCGCTGTCACCATTATTGAAACCATCTGTCACGACATAACCCAGTTACGCAAGGGGAGTTCAAAATGAGCCCGACGCTTATCGGCATTACCGGTATTGTTATCATGCTTCTCATGTTCCTGACGCAGATGCCGGTGGCCTTTGTCATGGCGTTTGTGGGGTTTATCGGATTTTCCTACGTCATCGATATCAACGCCGGCCTGGCACTGCTGTCCCTGGAAGTTTACGAGACCCTGGCCTCCTATGACCTGTCCACCATTCCCCTTTTTATTCTGATGGGACAACTGGGGTTTAATTCCGGCATCAGCAAACGGCTGTACGAGGCCGGATACAAATTTCTGGGAAACATCCGCGGCGGGCTGGCCATGGCAACCGTGTCCGCCTGCACCGCATTCGGGGCGGTCTGCGGATCCAGCCCGGCCACCGCCGCAACCATGGCCACCATCGGTTTGCCGGAAATGAGGCGGTACAACTATGATGACGAACTGGCCACAGGCTCTGTGGCCTCCGGCGGCAGCATCGGCATGATCATGCCGCCGTCTGTGGTGCTAATCATCTACGGCATACTGACCCAGCAGTCCATCGGCGCCCTTTTTGTCGCCGGCATTTTTCCGGCGCTTTTGATCACCTTGCTGTTTATTCTCTGTATCTATATCCGCTGCACCATTTCCCCGGACCAGGGTCCGCCCGGCGAATCCTTTACCTGGGCCCAGAAGTTGAAATCGCTTCTGGGGCTGGGAGAGACCCTGGCGGTATTTGCCCTGGTCATTGTAGGGATCTTCGTGGGATTGTTCACACCCACCGAAGCCGCGGCCGTCGGTGCATTCGGCGTTCTTCTGATTGCACTTTTCCGGCGGCAGCTCACCTGGAAGGGATTTGTGGATTCCATTCTGGAAACCCTGCGCACCTCCTGCATGGTCATGATGCTGATCGTGGGTGCCGTGATTCTCAGCAAATTTCTGGCAGTGACCCGGATCCCGTTTGAGATCGCCGGATGGGTATCGGGTCTGGACATACCGGCGGTACTGGTGATGAGCGTCATCCTTATCATTTATCTGATCGGCGGCTGCTTTATCGATGCACTGGCCTTTGTCACGCTCACGGTGCCCATTTTCTATCCCGTGGTCCAGCAACTGGGCTACGACCCCATCTGGTTCGGCGTGATGATTGTGATGATCACCCAGATGGGGGTCATCACACCACCGATAGGAATCAATGTGTATGTGGTTTACGGAGTGGCACAAACCCTGTTTGCCAGAACAATCCCCCTGGAAAAAATTTTCAAGGGCGTGCTGCCGTTTCTGATTGCACTGATTGCCGGGGTCGTCATTCTGATCCTGTTTCCACAGATCATCTTGTTTTTACCCAGACTGCTGTATTGAAACCACAGATGAAAAAGCGCAGTGAAACCTGAAGATCCCGGAGGGTTAGGCTTTAAAGCGCGGTTTGTATCCTGCTGAACCGCTGGGATTTTACCGATTCCACCATGAAATGCAGGCGGTTTCTGACATTGACCTCGGATGTGCCGGCATCAAAATCCAGGTACAGCAGGTTCATGTCCGGATAAAGGGTTTTGATGCGTTTTTCCACGCCCTTGGAAACAATGTGGTTGGCGATGCACCCAAAGGGCTGCACACTGATCACATGGGTGACTCCGTCTTCTGCCAGGCAGGCGATCTCCCCGGGGATCAGCCACCCTTCACCGAACTGGTTCACCAGAGACAGGATCCGGGCGGCATTTTCCGCCACCTTCTGGATATCATGAAACGGCGTATAAAAACGGAACCGCTCAAACCGCTGATGGATTTTTTTGTGAAAGGTGTTTAAGAAGGTTTTAATGAACTGCCCCAGAATATCGCTGAGTTTCCGGTGCCGGATGTGGGCGCGGATGTTCTCCTTGTAGTTGACAAAATCCTGGATGAAATAATCCAGAATCGGGGGAAGGACTGGCTCCACCTGGTTTTCCATGAGAAAATCCGTCAGAAACTGATTGCCGAAGGTATTGTATTTGATATATATCTCCCCCACAATGCCGATCTTGTCCACCACCTGATCATGGATGTCAACCTGGTTGAAATCAGACACCGCCGCATCCAGCAGGGAGAAAAAACGGCTGTAATCTCTGGCCAGAATGCAGGGGTGGGCGGCGGCAATATAGTGTTTCTGCAGTTTTCTGCTGGTCCCCCTGTGAACTTCCCGCACTGCGGTGGCGTAATACATTTTGGCAATGCAGTCTGCATACATGGTGGTGACGAACAGCAGCTTGATCATCTTCAGCCAGTTGATGTCAAACCCCGGCTGGTGGGTCAACCCGGCGGCACTGGTCACCGAGATGACGGGAACATGGTCATATCCGGCCGCCACCATGGCCTTGCGGATCAAAGACAGGTAACTGGATGCCCGGCACTGGCCCCCTGTCTGGGTGATGCCCACGGCGGTCCGGTCCAGATCGTATCGCCCGGATTTCAGCGCCTTGATGATATCTCCGGTGACCAGAACCGCCGGGTAGCAGATATCATTGCCGGCATACCGGAGCCCGGTTTCCACTGAAAGCCTGTCCGGGGGAGGCAGAATTTCGAGCCGGTACCCGGCGGTCTGGAAAATCGGCGGCAGAAAATAAGAGTATTCTTCGGCAAAAAACGGGGCGATGATCTGCCGGGTCCGGTCTTTTTTCTCAAAATGCGGGGTAGTTCTGCGGGGCGAAGACCTTCGGATGTGCCTGCTGCTTTGCCGCATCAAAGACTCCACCATGGAACGGATACGGAGCCACACCGACCCGGTGCTGGAAATATCATCCACCTTCACCAGGGTATGGTTCTTGGCCCCTGCCTCCAGAATCTGCCGGTTTTCTTCCATGGCCACGGCATCAGGCCCGCAACCGAAGGAGTTGAGCTGTATCATCTGGATGTGGTCCGGCTGTCCGGCCACCCAGGATGCGGCATGGTAGAGCCGGTTGGGATAGGCCCACTGGGTCAGAACCTGAAGGCGATCAAACACAGTGTCATCCGTGTCCGGCACCGCATCCTCGGTAATGAAATCCACACCGAAATCGGTCAGAATCTGCGGGATTTTCTGATTGATCAACGGATCCATATGATAGGGGCGGCCGGACAGCACCACCAGCAGCCGCTGTTCACGGTTGGCCCGGTCCACCAGCTGAACACCCTTTTCCCGGATCGTCTCTTTAAAGACCTGCTGGGCCGTCAAGGCCTTTTTCACCGCTTTTTTGATACGGGACACTGAAATTCCCAGGGGCCGCAGATATGCCACGCAGGCTCTGGTCAAGAGGGTTTCATCCTTGAACGTGATCACCGGCTTGTCCAAAGGGATCCCTTTTCTGGCGTTCAGATCCAGACTGCTGTCAATGACATCGGTATAACTGCTGACAATGGGACAGTTGAAAGTGTTGAGCACCTGCTGAAACTCGTTTTGTTCATACATGACCAGGGGGTAGAAAATCCGGTCCACCCCGCGCCGGATCAGGTCCAGCACATGGGCGTTGGCCAGTTTGGCCGGGAAACAGATACTGTCGGACATGATGCTGCCTTTGGCAGTATCGCTCATGGCCATGGTGGAAGCACCCGACAGGGTGACATTGATACCGCAATGAACGAAAAATGCGTGCCAGAAGGCAAAATTTTCGTAAAAATTCATGCACCTGGGAATCCCCACCGTGAATTCGGGACTCCGGTGCGGTGACAGGTTCCGGTCAAACAGCAGCCGGTTCTTGAAATCGGCAAAGTCAAACCCTTTTTCGGGCCGGTTCTGGCCTTTGACCCCGAATATTTTTTCACACCGGTTGCCTGAATAAAATGATCCGCCGTTGGAAAAGGTAAACCGGGTGACGGCACAGGCATTTTCACATCCCTTGCATACGATCTGCCGGGTCTTGAAATCGGCAATGGATTCAAGGCGGTCCAGGGAAAATACAGTGGGTGCCGGACGGTTCTGCTCTGCAAAATATTTTCCAGCAGCCAGTGCAGCTCCGAAAGCCCCCATCATTTCCGGCATATCGGTATGGGTGACCCGCACATCTGCCAGAATTTCCAGGGCCCTGACAATGGAGGGGTTTTTACACGCCCCGCCCTGGAGAACGATATGGCTGCCCATCTCACCCATGTCAATGAGCTTGAGCACCTTGAACAGGCAGTTTTTCACCACCGCAAAGGACAGGCCGGCACTGATGTCCGCCACCCTGGCATTTTCCCGCAGGGCCTGCTTGACCCGGGAATTCATGAACACCGTGCACCGGGTACCCAGATCACAGGGGGCATCCGCCTCCATGGCCAGGGAGGCAAACGCCTGCACCTGGTAACCCAGAGAGCCGGCAAAGGTCTCGATGAACGATCCGCAGCCCGATGAACAGGCCTCATTGAGTTCAATGCGGCGGATGGCCCCGCGGTGAATGAAAATGGCCTTCATATCCTGGCCCCCGATATCCAGGATAAAGGAAACCTCCGGGTCCATATGCCGGGCCGCCTCAAAATGGGCGATGGTCTCCACCAGTCCCAGGTCCATGCCGAAGGCGGTCCGGATCAGGTCTTCGCCATATCCGGTGACCGCGCTGCCGGCAATGACCAGATCCGGATGGTGTGCCCGGATCTCCTTGCGAAATGCCGACAGCCCCTGGACCACCGCCTGAATGGGATTGCCGTTATTGTTGCGGTACCAGGAAAACAGAACCTGGTTGTCCAGGCCCAGGGCCACGACTTTTGTGGTGGTGGAACCGGAATCCACCCCCAGGAAACACCGGCTGTCTTTGTAATCTGACAAAGAACTCCGGGGAATGACCTGCTGTCTTTTTTTGTGTTCCCACGCGTCCCGGCTTTCAGGAGAGGAAAACAGCGGCTTTAGCCGGCTGTCTGTGTCCGGGGGCAGGCCCTGTCTCCGGGCCATGTTATCCAGCAGGGCGTTCACCGCATAGGCGGTATCATTGCGCCGGCTGAACATGGCCGCACCCAGAGCCGGCAGCAGAGCCGGGTCTCTGGGTACCACCAGATCGTCGGCAGGCATCTCCAGCACCCCTAAAAACGCCTTGACCAGTTCCGGCAGAAATGCGAACACCCCGCCGCAAAGCAGCAGATCGGGCCGGATATCACATCCCCTGGACAGGGTGTTCAGGCATTGAATGGCCACGGCATGAAACACCGAAGCCGCGATATCGGCCACCGGCACATTGCGGCTCAACAGATTCTGCACATCGGTTTTGGCAAACACGCCGCACCGGGATGCAATGGGATACAGACCCGTGCACTGACGAGCCAGGCGGTTGAGATCATCAGGGGATTGATTCAGCAGGGCCGCCAGCTGATCGATGAACGCCCCGGTACCGCCGGCACAGTTGCCGTTCATTCGGATATCCGGGGGCCGGCCGGCACACAGAAATATCATCTTGGAATCTTCCCCCCCGATGTCAATAACCGTGCGGACGGACGGATATGCCTGCCGGACCACCTCATTGGTGCAGATCACCTCCTGGGCGAACGGCAGGGCCATCATCTGTGAAAACCCCATACCGGCGGAACCGGTCACAGACAGCTGCAGCCGGCAATTGCCCAGATCCGCCAGAACCTGGGAAAAGAAACCGGACACCGTATCCATGACACGGGCATAGTGCCGCTGATACCGTGAAAAAACCAGCTGATCGGTTTCATCCGCCAGGACCAGCTTTGCCGTAGTGGAACCGATATCCAGACCGGCAAGGTATGTTTTGTTCTGTTTCACCTGACAATCTCTCGATGCTTGTATTTCACAGGTTATTTTTATTCCTAAATTGCCGCAGATGCAAGGGGGGGGAGAGATTATTTCCTGGGCAAAAAATCATGCCCGCGATAACTTAAGGTGGGCATCCCGATGCCGGTTCCACCCGCAAACCGTTTGAGACGTTCAGTGTTCCCATGGATCAGGCCAAAAGCCCGTGTCAGCTGTTTCCAGATGTCTGACCCCTTTTTAACACGGGCCTTGTATTCAGGCCGGACCGAGAATCAGCCGCTGAGGATCGCAGTTTTCCCGCAGGATTTTCAGTTCGGTCTGTGTGGGCGGCTTTGCCTGGACCGCATCTGACACATCCATGGAAAACTGGGTGTTTTCAAGAATCATTCCCGGTGTGATGCCCGGATAATATTGATCCAGATACATTCTGCCGGTGTCTTTGTCAAACCGCATGAGTCCCAGATTGGTGACCACCACGCTCACGCCCCCGGGCCGAAGGCCTGTTTTTTCACGGGACCCGTTGCCGGACAGCTGTCCCGGGCTGGTGAGATAATCCAGCTTGCTCACAAATTTTCGTTTTTCGTGCTGCATGAACGCGATGCAACGGGGCACGAAACTGGCCACATCACACCCCCCGCCGCTACCGGAAAACCGGACATCCGGAGAAAAATAGTCTCCGATGCAGGTGGTGTTCAGGTTGCCGTACATATCGATCTGGGCCGCACCCAGGATGGCGATGACCCGGTCGCCGGTAATGCGGTTCTGCATGGTGGCAAAGGCATCGGCCAGGCTGGAATTGGCTGCGGCCCAATACATGATCCGGGGATCTGCCACGGCAAAAGGAATCTCTTCTAAAAGCGAATCCATGGCACCGGTTTCAAAAAAAATCACACTGTCCGGGGCGTTTATTTTTTTGGCTGCCATGGCCGCCAGCATGGAAATGCCGGTACCGGAAAAAACAATGTCCCCGTTCTGGATTTCCCTTGCCGCCATAATGGTCATGATTTCCTTGGGTGTATAAGACA
>DATHSR010000471.1:0-4135 GCA_035464035.1 Desulfotignum sp.
TTTCCGGAACCCGGCTCACCGGCACGGTAACATCTTCGGAGATGATGTCGGGCGCCAGCTTGGCAAACACGCCGTAGGCGGAGCGCCGGGCCGTCCAAAGCCGCTCTCTGTCTGCCGCGGATCCGGCTTCCTGGATGTGAAGCGCATGGTTGGCGATCAGTTTTTCGGTGATCTGTGCCATCTGCTTGTCGCAGGCTTCGGCCACTCCGTCCACCTCGATGAGCAGGGTGCCGGCGGCCTCTCTGTCCAGCCCTAAGCCGGCCTTGTCCTCGATGGCGTTCAGGGTGAGCTTATCCATCAGTTCCATGGCCGCCGGCAGGATCCCGGAGCCGATGATGTCGGTGACCGCCGCTGCCGTGTCATCCAGGTCCTTGAAAGTGGCCATGATGGTTTTCACGGTTTCAGGCACCGGCACCACCTTGAGAATGGCTTTGGTGACCAGCCCCAGGGTGCCTTCGGACCCGCAGAACAGGGCTGCCAGCTTGTAGCCCGTGACATCCTTGACGTTTCTGCTGCCGAAGGTGATCACCTTGCCCGAGGCCAGCACCACCTCCAGACCCAGGATATAGTCCAGGGTCACCCCGTACTTGAGGCACCGGGGGCCGCCGGCGTTCAGGGCGATGTTGCCGCCGATGGTGGACATGTTCATGGACCCGGGGTCCGGGGGGAAGAAAAAACCGGAAGGAGACAGGGCTGCCTGGAGATCGGCATTCACCACCCCGGGTTCCACAATGGCGTATCGGTCTCTGGTGTTGATTTCGATGATTTTGTCCATTTTGGAAAAGCAGATCACCAGGCCGTGGCGGACCGGCACCGGGGCTCCGCACACCGAAGTGCCCGCGCCCCTGCCGGTGACCGGGATCCTGTGGGCCGATGCCAGGGCCAAAATCTGCGACACTTCATCGGTGGTTTCAGGGAAAATCACGGCCTCGGGCATGGACTCTTCCACAAACGCGTCATAGGCATAGCAGATGAGCTGTTCTTTTTTGTCCAGCCACCGGTCAGGGTCCACAATGGCGGTAAATTTTTTTGTCAGGTCCGGTGATATCAAATCAGTCTCCTTTGTGCCGGTCTTATTTGAGCAGCCAGTTGGGCAATGCCAGGGAAATCCAGGGGATGTAGGTGACCAGCATCAGGCAGGCCAGCATGATCACCAGGAACGGGGCCACACCCCGGGCGATTCTGATGATGGGCGCCTTGGTGATGCCCGAGGCCACAAACAGGTTCAGGCCGAAGGGCGGGGTGAGCATGCCCATCTGGATGTTGAGCACCATGACGATGCCGAAATGCACCAGGTCGATGCCGTACCGGTTCAGGGTTTCCAGAAACAGGGGCGCCAGGATCAGCATGGCGGACACGTCATCCATGAAACATCCCAGGATCAGGAACAGGATGTTGACGGTGAGCAGAAACATCCAGGGACTGTCAATGTAATAGATGATGATGTCGGCCAGCTTGTGGGGGATCTGTTCGGCGGTGAGCAGCCAGATAAAGGTCATGGCACACGACAGGATGAACAGCAGGCAGGAGGAGAGCACCGCCGCTTCCTGACATACGGTGGTCAGGTCTTTGATGCCGAACTCCCTGTATATCACCATCTCCACGAAAAGAGCATAGATCACGGACACGGCGGCGGCTTCGGTGGGGGTGAATACGCCCGAATAGATGCCCCCCAGGACGATGAACGGCAGCAACAGTGCCCAGATGCCGTCCTTGCCCGCCTGGATCAGCAGGGACAGCGAGGCTTTCTGTTCGATCCGCCAGTTGTTTCTTTTTGCCACAAAAAAGGTGTACACCATCAGGCAGAACCCGATGAGCAGCCCGGGCATCACCCCGGCCATGAAGATTTCGGCCACGGATACGTTCATGACCAGGCAGTAGAGGATCATGGGAATGGAGGGCGGGATCACGATGCCCAAGGAACCGGACACCGTGATCAGTCCCAGGGAAAATCTTTCGCCGTATCCGGCCTTGATCAGGGCCGGAATCATGATGGAGCCGATGGCCACCACCGTGGCAGGGGATGATCCGGAAATGGCGGCAAAAAAGATGCAGGCCAGGATCCCGGCCATGGCCAGGCCGCCGGGGAACCATCCCACCAGGGCGTTGACAAAGGCGATGAGGCGCCGGGCGATGCCGCCCCGGGTCATGATGGCACCGGCTAAAATGAAGAACGGAATGGCCAGGAGCACGAACTGGTCCAGGGCGTTGAACAGCTGCTGGGTGATGATGGTCAGCGGCGTGGTGGAAAAAAACACCAGCGACACCAGGGTGGTCACCCCCAGGATCACGGCGATGGGAACGCCTAGAAACAGGAGAACGCCAAAACAGATGCAGATGGTCAGGATCATGGCTTGGCTCCTTTCATACCCTGTCTGAAGGCCTGTATGAGAAAACGGATTCCGATGACCACCGAAAACACCGGGATGGGCAGGTAGGCGATATACATGGGGATCTGCATGGTGGGGGAGGTGGTTTCATATCCGTACATCCGGAGCACCAGTTTCCAGGAGTGCCAGGTCACGGTAAAGAAAAACCCGGCAGCCAGGCAGTTGGTCAAAGCCCGCACCAGGCCCTGCCAGGGGTGCTTCATTTGCGAGACCACCAGGTCCATGGTGAAATGGCTGCCGGTGCGCACCCCGATGGAGGCCCCCAGAAAGGCAACAAACACCCCCAGGTAACGGCCCAGCTCCTCAAACCAGGTAAAGGAGTGGCTGAATAAATATCGGGCGATCACCTGGACAAACCCGATGGCGGCCAGGACCAGAATGGTCCACACCAGGGTGATGTTTTCCACCCGGTTGATAAAGGAAAAAAATCGCTGCAAGGCGGGTCCTCCTGAAAAAGCGGCTGAAACCTGTTTCAGCCGCTTCCGGTTGCTGGGTTGGACAGGGCTGCCAAACGATCTTGCTGCCGGGCCGGCCGGCCTGTTTTACTGCTGATGGGCCTTGATTTTGTCCAGCATGAAGTCAAACAGATCGTCTCCGATCTGTTTGCGGTATTTGTCCCACACCGGGGTCATGGCCACCCGGAACACTTCGCGTTCTTCCGGGGTCAGGTCGATGATTTCGATGTTGTTGGCCTTGGCATATTCGTCAATGGACATGTTGAGCTGGGGCAGAGACGCGTGCAGGGCCGCATTTTCGGTACGGTTCACTTCGATGCACAGATCGGCCGCTTCACGGAAAATCTGCTGTTCTTCGGGGGTCAGGCTGTTCCAGTAATCCACGGACACCAGGATGACGCATTCGGTGAGGCAGTGCTGGGTCCGGGTCACGTACTTGGTGACTTCGGTGAACTTCATGAGAATGGAGGTGAGGATGGGGTTTTCCTGGGCATCGATGACACCGGTCTGCAGGGCATTGTAGGTTTCCGGGAAGGGGATGCCCACCGGCGATGCACCCAGCTGTTTGAAAGTGTCCAGATACGCCGGGGATTCCATGACCCGGACCTTGAGCCCCTTGATGTCGTCGGGGGTGCGGACGGGCCGTTTGCTGTTGGTGAAATCCCGGATTTCGTTTTCCGTCCACCCGATGGCGATAAACCCTTTTTTGGGGAAATAGGAGAAGATCCGTTCCTTCACTTCGGGGTCATCCAGGGTGGCGTAGGCGGTTTTGCGGTCCGGAAAAATAAAGGGCATGTCCAGAATGGCGGACTCCGGGACGAAATTCTGGAGCACCGCCGTGGTCAGGGCCGCGATCTGGAGGGTGCCGGCCTGGACCTGTTCGGCCATGGAGCGTTCTCCGCCCAGCTGACCGGCCGGGAAGGTGGCAATTTCGATTTTTCCGTTGGTTTTTTCCTTCACATAGCCGGCAAACGCATCCACGCCTTTGGCCTGGCCGTGGAACGGCGGGGCCACATGGCCGAATTTGACGGTGCTGGCTATTGCCGGCAGAAAATACCCCATGACAAAGACAGCCAGAATGGCCACACCCGTTACAAGAACGCTTTGTTTGACGCGCGATTTCTTCATGCTGACATCTCCTTTTTTTACAAAGTTGCTGCTGCGGTTGGATTTTTTACTCTTGCGGCACGGTTACCCCATGTTTCTGGCTACCTGAATGTTTGTTGTTTGTCAACTTTTTTCTGATATGAAGCCGATATTTGTAATTAAATTTCATTAAAGGAAACTTCT
>DATHSR010000472.1:0-4757 GCA_035464035.1 Desulfotignum sp.
ATATGAAAGCCCCTCCAGTGCGTACAGCACAAAAACGACCCGGGTTTTTTCCGGAAGATGTTTGACGGCATCCATGACCCGTTCCGTGAACTGCTTTTTCTGCATCAGTGTTTCCGGTGTATCCATCGGTGTGTCTTCCTGTGAAAGGATCCGGTCGGTTTCCACGGTGATGGGGTCATGGTGCCACCTGAACCGCCGTTTCCATCTGCGTTTCCAGTTGAGGCAATGGTTGACCGTGATTTTTCTGAGCCACGTGTAAAGCGCGGCATCCTGCCGGAATGAATGAATATGCCGGAACACGGTGGTGAACACATCCTGAACAATCTCCCGACTCTCTTCAGGGTCCAGGGTGATGCCGTAAGCCACCTTGAGCAGCCGGTTCTGAAAGGTGTTCACCAGAACGGCAAAGGCCTGTTTCCGCCCCTGTTTGAGTTGTTCCACCAGGTCCTGTTCATCTTTGACCTTATCTGTGTGCGCATCTGTGTTCACAGCAGCCCATTGCCTGTAACGGCCGGATCAGTAGCGGACCCACACCCGGACTTCTTTCCAGTGACCATCCCTGACCATATATCTTTCATGCCTTCCGCTGTTCCATTTCCCTTTGTTTTTTGGGTGACCCGGATGCCACCGGGTCTCATAGACCGGTTCCACCCAGACCTTTTTAATTCCCCAATATCCGGCAGGCCGCTGGGCATGCCACCGGTTATCCTGGCATTGCGGGCCGCGTTCATAGGCCGGCGGCCCCGCATGCCGATGGGGCTCCCGGTGTCCATAGGGGTGGTTGAGACCCTGGTAAATCACGGAGCCCAGCACAGCAGCCCCGACTCCCAGCATAAACCCCTCCCGGGTTTTCCTGTCTGCATGGGCCGGTGCCGTAGCCAGCAAAATTAACATTACAACTGCGGTTGTCATCGAGATCAACTGTTTCATTGTTCCATCCTCCATTTTTCATGTTACGGGTCAATCCCTGTCAGGGTTAAGGTAAAATCCGTTCTTTCTTTAACAGGGTGGACACCGTAAGAAGAAAAATGTTCATTTTTTTTTCAAGGCACCCTCTGTAATGCATCAAACCGGAAAGACCATAGCATGGTCCGGCCCGGATTGACAAGAACCGGACCGGACCGGGCAGGCAGCAGGCAGGCGGCGCAATGGAATTTTGTTTGACAGATCCGGTTTTTCTGGTTTATTCATGCACAGTTTCGGAGGTGACACAGCATGGCTGTTCAGAATCGATTGAATAATGGCAAACTATCCTTGTCCGCCGGCCTGCTGCTCCTGCTGGTCTGTGCCATCTGGGGCGGCAACGCGGTGAGCATCAAGTTCAGCAACCAGGGGATCCCCCCGCTGCTGGCGGCAACGATCCGGTCCGTGGCGTCCGGCTTTCTGGTGCTGCTCTGGGCAAAGTACAGGGGGCAGCCGGTGCTTTTCCCCAAAGGTGCCCGGCGGCATGCCGTGATGATCGGCCTGCTGTTCGGGCTTGATTTTCTCTTTCTGTACTGGAGCGTTGTGTTCACCACCGCTTCCAGGGCCACCATCTTTTTGTATTCCCATCCGTTCTGGGTGGCCCTGGGTGCGCATTTTGCCTTGTCACAGGACCGGCTGCATCCCGGAAAGGCGGCAGGGCTGGTCCTGGCCTTTGCCGGATTGTGGATGGTTTTCAGGATCCAGTCCCCCATGCTGCCGGAAAACCACTGGATCGGCGATGTGATGGGGCTGGCCGCAGCGGTCTTCTGGGCAGCCACCACCCTGTATATCAAGCGCATCAGCCAGACGGTGACCCTCAGTCATTACCAGACCCTGTTTTCACAGCTGATCTTTGCCATTCCGGTGCTGCTGGCCGGATCACTCCTGTTCGAGCATGACTATACCCTGGTTTTGTCCCCCCCGGTTCTGTGGGCAATGGCATATCAGATTCTTGTGGTGGCGTTTTTCAGCTACATCCTCTGGTTCTGGATGATTCACAACTTTGCGGTTAGCGGGCTCACCGCCTTCACCTTTCTGGCGCCGCTGTTCGGTGTTTTTTTCGGTACCGTGATCCTGTCCGAGCCGGTGGGCATCAGGGTCTGGTCGGGCCTGGCCCTGGTGTGCACCGGCATTTATCTGGTGAACCGGTCGCCGAAGGGCAGGTTGTCCCGATGACAGGATCCGCAGAGATCAGGCAAAAGATCCTTGGATGACAAACACTTAACGGCGGCGTGATCCGCCCAGCATGCCGCCGAGCAGCCCGCGTAAAATCTGCCGGCCGATCTGGCTGCCGACGGTTCGTGCCGCCTGTTTGGCCATGGTTTCTACCATGCCCTGGCGCCGCGTGGTGCCCCACACCAGATCCCCCAGGATGTTTTTGCCTTCAGGCGAATTTTCTTTTTCAGTTCTGCCGCCCTTTGAACCGGCAGCTTCACTGGCGGCTGCCCGTTTGCTGAGAATTTCGTAGGCAGACTCCCGGTTCACAGGCAGGTCGTATTTACTCCCCACCGGACTGCGGGCTCTGACTGCGGCACGTTCTGCCGGCGTGAGTGTGCCCATCCGGCTTTGCGGCGGACAGATCAGGGTCCGCTCCACCGGCATGGGGATGCCTTTGTCCTGGAGAGTGGAAACCAGTGCCTCGCCGACACCGAGCTGAGAGATGGCCTGGACGGTATTGAATGCCGGGTTGCCCACAAATGTTTCCGCAGCGGTTTTCACCGCTTTCTGATCCCGCACCGTATAGGCCCGGAGCGCATGCTGAATGCGGTTCCCGAGCTGGCCCAGGATTTCGCCCGGGATGTCATCGGGGAATTGTGAACAGAAATACACCCCGACCCCCTTGGAGCGGATGATCCGGACCACCTGCTCCACCCGCCTTCGAAGCATGAGCGGTGCATCGTCAAACAGCAGATGGGCCTCGTCAAAAAAGAACACCAGCCTGGGTTTGTCCATATCACCCACTTCCGGAAGATTCTCGAACAGTTCGGACAGCAGCCACAAGAGAAAATTTGCATACAGCCGTGGTTTCAAGATGAGCTGATCAGCGGCAAGGATATTGATGATACCGCAGCCGCTGAGGTCGGTACGCATCAGGTCGTTGATTTCCAGGGCGGGTTCGCCGAAAAAGACCTCCCCGCCTTCCCGCTGCAGGGACAACAACGCCCGTTGGATGGCTGCGATGGACTGACTGCTCACCAGGCCGTAGGTCCTGGAGATCTCCTTGCGGTTTTCTGAAACAAATTCCAGCAGGGCACGCAGATCATCAATGTCCAGCAGCAGCAACCCCTGATCATCCGCCAGCTTGAAGATGATCTCGAGGACCCCGGTCTGGGTATCGTTTATTTCAAGCATCCGGCCCAGCAGGGTCGGGCCGACTTCAGTGATCGTGGTGCGTGCCGGATGACCTGAAACACCGAACACATCCCAGAACACCACGGGATTTGCCCTGTTTGAATACCCCTCAATCCCGATTTGTTCAACCCGGAGCTGGATTCTTTCACTGGGAATGCCGGCCATTGCCAGCCCCGCCATATCTCCTTTTACATCAGCCATGAACACCGGCACACCCAGTTGTGAAAATCCCTCTGCCAGAACCATGAGTGAAATTGTCTTGCCGGTACCGGTAGCCCCTGCAATCAGGCCATGGCGATTGCCGTATCTGGCGTTAAGGTGAACAGGCTGTTCCCCTTTGCCTAAAAGTATCTGGTTCATGAATTTTTCCTCTTATTGTCCATTGATCGATGCCATGATCTGCCTGAAACTGTCGACGCCTGCTTCCAGGTTTTCAATGATCTCTTCGGCCAGCACATCCGGATCAGGCAGGTTGTCCAGGTCCGCCAGGCTCTGATCCCTGATCCAGAAGATGTCCAGGCTGGTTTTGTCCCGGCCGGCCATCTGTCCCCTTTATTTTAAGAGTCCAACGAATTCTTCAACAGTTAACCCGGCCTGTTTGATAATTGTACGAATTGTCCCCTTTGCAATTTCTTTATGGTCAGGAACCACCAGGCGGCGTTGGGGATAGGCCGTCTGTCTGAGAACTATGTGACTGCCCTTCTGGCGGTCTTTTTCATAGCCAATTTTAACAAAAACGGCGACAACTTCCCGGCCCGAGATCCGGGGAAGACCTGTCATACGCCAACCTCTACAATTTCTTCGTTAATTGACGGAGGAACAGGCTCATCGTGTGCTTTCAGGCTTTCCAGATAAACCTCTATGGCTTCTTGAATGTTTTTCAGCGCCTCCGTCCTTGTTTCGCCTTGTGAAATGCATCCAGGCAATGACGGAACCTCTGCAACAAATACACCGTCTTCATCCTGTTCAATAAGTACTCTGTATTTCATAATAAATCCTCCCTGTTGAATTCCTTCCAATGATGCGTTTATGACCATAACGCCCTTTTTATAATGGTTTTCGGTGCACCGTCGCCGTGAACAGGCAGCCGTCCCGGTCGTCGGCAAGATCGATTTGCGGCCATGCCGCCAGGGCGCGTTTGATCCCGGAGCCCAGCCCATGGTAGGGCAGCAGCCCCTTGGCCACATATGAAACCAGGATCGAATTCCGGATGCCGGCGTTCCCTTTGCGGATTTTCTCCACGGTCAGGTTGTCAGGCAGATGCCCCGGACTGATGATCTCGATGCGGTTGTCATAGACAAACAACCGGACCGGCGCATTCACCAGATAATCCCGGTGTACCAGGGCATTGACTATCAGCTCCTCAAACACGCTTTTTGGGATTTCCGGCAGGCCCGGGGCATTCACCCCCCGTCCTGCCTGGATCTTGTGCAGGTTCCGCA
>DATHSR010000473.1:0-13464 GCA_035464035.1 Desulfotignum sp.
TGAATGCCCCCCCTTTTTCCTTTGTCTGATCTGCAACAGTGTCGAAAAATCCCACAATACCCCCCTTTCCGGATGACGGAAGTCTCTTGAAACAAGAGATCAAAAAAAACCGCCACAGATGCGGCTTATATCATTTTTCCCCCCTTTTTTCACCCCCTGGTACTGTTTTTGCTCTTATCTCTGGCAACGGTAAAGTAAACAATGATTACCCAACCCAAAGGAGGCACGCCATGACCACCACGAAACAGATTTCAAAAAAAGCGGTTGCAAAAACCAGCCCGGTATGGGGAACCCGCAGTGACAGTCCGCCGCGTCCCTGCATCTGGATGCAGGCCGGGGTGACCGCCAGAAAAAACTGCACCCATTATTATGCCTGTACCGGCTGTAAATACGATGCCGCCATGGACAGGGCAGCAGCAGCCGGCCGGCATCTTTCCTGGCAGGAAGCCATGCGCCGGCAGCCGGGTACCCAGCGCATCTGCCGCCACGCCATGACCGGCCGGGCGGACATGCGCACCTGCCCCATGAACTACAACTGTGACCGGTGTGAGTTCGACCAGATGTTTGAAGACACCCTGACCCATACCCGGAGCCATGAACCGGGCGCCTTCATCCAGATCAAGGGGTTTGACCTGGCCAATGACTATTATTTTCATGCCGGCCATACCTGGGCCTCTATTGACAGCGGCGGCGTCATCCGGGTGGGCATGGATGATTTTTCCTTCAAGGTGCTGGGGGGTCCGGACGGCTTCGACCTCCCCCTGGTGGGCCAGGAATTGAACCAGGCCAGACCCGGTTGGGGTATCCGGCGCAAACAAAATCAGGCGGATGTCCGCTCCCCGGTCAACGGCGTGATCACCCGGGTCAACGAGACCCTCAGATCCAGGCCGGACCAGTCCCGGAACCATCCATACGGGGATGGCTGGCTGTTTACGGTGCACAACCCCGACATCAAGGGCGCGGTAAAGAACCTGATGGATGATGAAACAAGCGTTCCCTGGCTGGACAGCGAAATCACCACCCTTGAAGGGATGATCGAAGAAATTACCGGTCCCCTGGCCACGGACGGTGGTGTACTCAAACCGGACGTGTTCGCCGGTCTGCCGGCCCTGGGATGGGACCGGCTCATCCTGACCTTTCTGTAATCTTTTTTACGTAAGGGGCAATGCCATGGAACGGATTGAAACCAGACAGCAGACCACCCCCCAGTGCCTGTGGATGCAGGCCGGGGTGGTCCCCAGAAAATATTGTCACACCGATTATGACTGCAGTTCCTGCCGGTTTGACCGGGCGTTGAACCGGGTGTGCCGGCAGAACCGGGAACTGCTGGACCAGGGCAGAACACCGCCGGGGAAAAAAGGCGCACTGGTGTTCTGGAAAGACCGGTTGAAGGCAAAACCCCTGTCCCGGCGTCCCTGTATCCATCACATGAAGAACAAGATCTCGTTCCGCACCTGTCCTAAGGCCTATCACTGCGTGGATTGTGAATTCGACCAGTACTTTTACGACCATTTCAAAGTCCATGCCCTGATTCAGCCCATGGATTTTCAAACCGTCAGCGGCGTGGTCCTGCCGGCGGGATATTACCTGTCTGCGGGCCATACCTGGATCAAAATCGAAGACCAGGGCATGGTGCGCATGGGAATCGATGATTTTGCCGCCCGGGTTGTGGGAACGGCCGACGACATTGTCACCCCGCTGATGGGAGAGCCGGTCCACCAGGGCCGGGCGGGATTCACCCTGTTCCGGGAGCAGTTTCCCATTGCGTTTTCATCTGCCGTAAACGGGGTGATCACCCAGGTCAATCCGGAGGTTAAAAAACATCCCGCCCGGGTGACCACGGCCCCCTATACCAACGGATGGATCTGCATGGTGCACTGCCCGGACCTGAAAAAAGACCTCAAACAGCTCTTTTTCATGACCGAAGGGGCGGATTTTTTGGCGGGCCAGGTCCGGGACCTGTTCACGTTTCTGGAAGAGACCACCCAGCTGAAGGCGGCGGACGGCGGTTCCCTGGTCAAGGATATCCTGGGCAACCTGCCGGCGGCGTATAGAGAGCGGCTGATACAGACCTTTATTGTTTGAGCGGCCTGATGCTGTCGCCCAGAAGAATACTGCAGTACCGGCAGAACCGGGTCAGTTTCCGGTCCACATCCTCGATTTTCCGGCAGTAATGCATGATGCAGTGGGGATCTTCACAATGGCGCAGGTCAAAGGTATGGCCCAGTTCATGCACCGCTTCCTTGGCAATCCGGTCAAAAACCGCCGCCATCCCCATGGTTTCCAGGTCGGTGTTCAACCGGAAAATGGAAATGATGGCTGATTTCCCCCCCAGCTGGGCTTCGCCGTACACATGGGTCAGAATGGGGATGAACAGGTCCTTTCTTGTGATGGCCAGCACCTTGAGACACCCGTCGGGTGCGGCAGCGGCCAGTTTTTCCAGCACCCGGGTTGAATAATACTGGTTCCGGCCCACATCATAGGCAAACTCGATATCAGTGAGCAGCGGGCTGATCCGGGTCTCCAGGGCGAATACCGCCTGGATTTTTTCTGCCACCGCCTCACTGATATCCTGTGGAATATCATCCACCGGAGACACCAGAACCAGATCAGGCAGTTTCATGAAATGCGGGTCTCTCAATCAGGCTTCAGATCATACCGCTTGATCTTGTTGTATAGGGTGGACCGGTCGATGCCAAGAATCCCGGCCGCCTTGGAGATATGCCACCCGGTCCGGGCCAGTATGGATTGTATGTGCTGTTTTTCAACATCATGCAGAGATATCCCCCCGCCCGGTCTGTCCGGCGGGTCCGGCACGCCGCCGATGGGCAGGTCCTGGGGGGTGATGGTGCTGGTTTTGCACACCACCACGGCCCGTTCAATGGCATTTGACAGCTCCCTGACATTGCCCGGCCAGTGATAGAGCATCAGCTCATCCATGGCATCCCGGCTGATGCGCTCCACACCCCGGTTCACCTCCCGGGTGAATTTTTCCAGAAAATGCTCCGCCAGCAACGGGATATCTTCCTTTCTCTCCCGCAACGGCGGCATGGTCAGAGTGATCACATTGAGCCGGTAGAACAGGTCTTCTCTGAAGCGCCGATCGGCAATGGCTGCCTGCAGATCGGCATGGGTGGCGGCAATCACCCTGAAATCCACGGTGATGGGCTGTGTGCCGCCCACCCGGTAAAACACCTTGTCTTCGAGCACCTGAAGCAGATCGATCTGCATGCGCATGGAAATTTCACCGATCTCATCCAGGAACAGGGTACCGCCGGCCGCCATTTCCAGGCGGCCTTTTTTCATTTCCCTGGCATCGGTGAACGCCCCCTTCTGGTGACCGAACAGTTCACTTTCCATGATATGTTTGGGAATGGATCCGCAGTTAACCGCCACGAACGGCCCCTCCGACACCCGGCTGGAGGAATGGATGGCCTTGGCGGCCAAGCCTTTGCCGGTGCCGGTTTCACCGGTGATCAGCACCGTGCTTTCCGTATCTTGTATATCCTGGATCAGTTTGAAGATCTGCTGCATGGCGGCGGACTGGCCGATCATGCTTTCAAACCGGGTCTGTTCCTCAAACACATCTTTTAAAAATGCATGCTCTTTGACCTTTTTGCGGTGTTCCAGCAGTTTCTGGATCATTACGCCGAGCTCATCCGGGTCAAACGGCTTGAGCAGGTAATCGTGGGCATGGGATTTCATGGCCTGGACTGCCGAAGGGATCGAACCGTAGGCCGTAATCATGATCACATCGATGTCCGGATAGTGCTCTTTGACATGGGCCAGCACCTCCATGCCGCTCATGCCGTCCAGCTGGATATCCAGCAGGATGATATCAACGGTCTGTGCCTTAAGCCGTTCAATAGCATCTTCACCACTGGGGACCGTGTCCACATCAAACCCGTCCCGTTTGAGCCAGCCGGCCAAAGATTCACGGATCACCAGTTCATCATCCACCACCAGAATTCTGGCCTGAGACATGTCAGCCTCCTTTCAGCCCGGCAGCACCGGATCAATTTTCTTACAGGCATGCCTGAAATTCAGGGCATCGATGACGGGGTGCATGACGGTATTTTTTTATGATGTCGGTCCGCGCGGCACACCTCCGCAGATAGGAACCAGTATAGGAAAATTTTTATCTGAATAAAAGGATTTATTTGCCGACGAAATCCCGGCGGCCGGTGGCTTACCGGATCTGCTTGAGCCAGAATACCATGGGTTTGAAAGATTCTGCGGCCTCCCCCAGATCTTTCCACAGAAACTGTGTGGCCAGTTCAAGGTGTTTTGTGTATCCGCGTTTTTCCCAGTAAGCATCCAGCGGTCGGTATCCGAAAGGTTTTTCCGGATGGTCTTCCGGCCGCTCCACCGCACAGAAGCAGACCCGGTCAAACCGGTTCAAGGACCTGGCATATCCTTCACGCGCTTCAAAAAACCGGGCGTAAATGCCGGTTCCCCGAAAAGTTTTTTTCATCACGGATTCACCGAAATAGAAAATTTTTGCAATATCAAATCCCTGTTTTTCAAACGGGTGTTTGAACTCGTCCGCCGCATCTTCCATGGGCAGGCCAGTGGACGCCCCCACCAGCATATCACCGTAAAAAGCTGCCACCACGAGGCTTTCCGGGCATTCGGCATAGGACTTTAAATAGGTTTCTTCATAAGACGCGCTGCCGTCATACAGGTAGGGATATTCCTTGAAAACTTCGATGCGCAGGCAGGCCAGGTCCGACAGCAGCGGCAAAATCTGTCTGCCTGTCAGGATACTGATGGCCAGGCCAGTCATTGGGAACCGCTCCCGGATTCGGAGGCGCCCGGGAAGGCCGTAAGCTGAATCATCCTGCCCGGCCGGTCCGGCCCGGCCACGGACAAAGCGATATTCGTGCCGTTCAGGCACCGGCCCACCTCGGCCAGAGCCTGTTCAGGCCGGTTGTTTTCCTCGCTCAAATGGGCCAGCACCACATGGGTGAGATCCTTGTGAACCAGTTCGGCCAGCAGCGTGCCCGCATCCGTATTGGACAGATGTCCGGTACGGGATTGGATGCGCTGCTTGAGATGCCAGGGATAGGGGCCGTTGATCAGCATGTCCGGGTCATGATTGGATTCCAGGTACAGGAGGCTGCACCCGGCAAGATGGTTTCGCACCAGGTTGGTGACCACACCCAGGTCCGTGGCGATGCCGATCTTCCGGTTCTGCCAGGTCAGCGTCAAACCGGCCGGGTCACAGGCATCATGGGAAATGGAAAAAGGGGTCACTGCCAGATCCTGGATCTGGAACCGGGTGCCGCATTCAAAATAGATCAGACCGGGTATGGTTCCCAGACCGCTGCAGGCTCTGTGGGTTGCCGGGGTGATATACACGGGAATATTGAACCGGCGGCCCAGAACCCCGACCCCTTTGACATGGTCGGTGTGTTCATGGGTGACAACGATGGCGGACAGGCGGGCCGGATCCTGCCCCACGGCGGCCATGCGCCGCTCAAGCTCCACGCCGGACAGTCCGGCATCCACCAGGACGGCGGTGTCCGGCGTGGACACAAGCACTGCGTTACCCCTGCTGCCCGAAGCCAGGGGACAGATACAGAACCTGTTATTCGTTCTCATCCGCCTTGACAGCTTTGTAGCTGAGCTTGATTTTTCCATCCCGGGTGATGTCCAGTACCTTGACCCGGATCACGTCGCCTTCCTTGACCACATCGGTCACTTTTTTCACCCGGTAGTCTGCCAGTTCAGAGATGTGAACCAGACCGTCGGTACCGGACTTGATATTCACAAACGCCCCGAAATCGGTAATCTTCACCACTTTGCCCTCGTAGATCGCCCCGATCTCCGGATCCAGGGCGATATCCGCCACCATGGCCAGGGCCCGTTCCGCATCTTCCTGGTTTTCACCGGCAATCTTCACCAGGCCGGAGTCATCCACCTCGATGGTGGTGTTGGTGTCCGCCTGGAGCGCCCGGATGATCTTGCCGCCGGGGCCGATGATATCCCGGATCTTGTCGGGATTGATGGTGATGCTCAAAATTTTGGGGGCATGGGGAGAAATCTGATCCCGTGATCTGTCAATGGTCTTGAGCATTTCACCCAGAATATGGAGCCGGCCCGCTCTGGCCTGGATCAGGGCTTTTTCCATGACATCTCTGGACAGTTCCTTGATCTTGATGTCCATCTGGAGGGCTGTGATCCCCTCTTTGGGACCAGCCACCTTGAAATCCATGTCGCCGAAATGGTCTTCATCACCAAGAATATCCGACAGGATCACTGTTTTGTCCCCATCCTTGATCAATCCCATGGCAATACCGGAAACCGGTGCCTTGATGGGCACCCCACCGTCCATCAGGGCCATACACCCGGCGCATACCGTACCCATGGAAGAAGACCCGTTGGATTCCATGACCTCGCCCACCAGGCGGATGGTGTATTCAAAATCTGCAGGATCCGGCAGGATCTTTTCAATGGCACGGGTGGCCAGGTTGCCGTGGCCGATATCCCGGCGGCTGGGACCGCCCGCCCGTTTCACCTCTCCGACGGAATAGGGCGGAAAGTTGTAATGGAGCATAAAGGCCCGGGTCTCGTTTCCGGCCAGGGTTTCCACCCGCTGTTCATCCGGCCCGGACCCCAGGGTCATGACCCCGAGCACCTGGGTTTCTCCCCGGGTGAACAGGGCGCTGCCGTGGGGGCGTTTGAGCATGCCCACCTCACAGGTGATGGAACGGATCTCATCAAAGGCCCGGCCGTCGATGCGGTGATCCTGTGTCAGGGTGATCTCCCGGCTGACCGCCTTGACCGTTTCACTGAAACTTTCCTTGATTTCCCCTCCCTGGTCCGGATAATCCGCGGTAAAATGGGCCACCACGTCATCCTTGTAAAGGCTCAGTGCGTTCTGGCGCTCAATTTTTGTCTTGATCTGCACCCGTTCACGGATCCCGTCTTTGGCAAACGCCGCAACTTTGGCCGCCATTTCCAGGTCCCGGGCCAGAGGAACAAAAGGTTTCTTTTCTTTGCCCACGCTGTTTTTCAGTTCCACCTGCAGGTCAATGATGGGCTGCATGGCCGCATGCCCGAAATAGATGGCATCCAGCATTTCCTGTTCAGACACGATATTGGCACCGGCCTCCACCATCACCACACCGGTCCTGGATCCTGCCACCGTCAGATCGATGTCGCTTTCTTCCATCTGCTCCCGGGTGGGGTTGGCCACAAACTCCCCATTGATGCGGCCGACCTTGATGCCGGCAATGGGCCCGTCAAAGGGGATGTCGGAAATTTCCAGGGCTGCAGAAGCCCCTACCAGTGCAAGGATACCGGGATCACAGGTTTTGTCTGTGGACAGCACGGTGGCGATGACCTGGGTTTCAAAGTTATATCCCTGTTTAAACAACGGCCGGATGGGTCGGTCGATCTGTCTGGCCCGTAATGTCTCATCTTCGGAGGGCCGGCCGATCTCCCGCCTGAAATAGTTGCCCGGAATCCTTCCAGCCGCATAAATTCGCTCCTGATATTCTACTGTCAGCGGCAGAAAATTTACATCCTCCCTGGCGTTTTTAGCGGCCACGGCCGTAACCAGGACCACGGTTTCCCCCAGCTGCACCACCACGGCACCGGATGCCTGTTTGGCCATTTTGCCGGTGCTGATGGTAAACTCCCTGCCGCCGATTGTCGCTGTTACTGTTTTTTCCATTGATTTCTCCTTAAGTGTCTAAAAAGGCGGAAATCCATTGAAAAACACTCAAAATAATAAACCCGCATGTGTAACATCCAACGTTCTGCTGGATGGCACAGATGCGAACTTATTTATAAGTATTTTCAAGAATCGCCGCCCGGTGTACTGCAAAAAAAAACCGGTTTTTGACAGCGCACCGTCAAAAACCGGTTCAACGTCATGTTATCTTCTGAGTCCCAGTCTGTCTATCAAGGAACGATACCGGTTGATATCCTTTTTCTTGACATAATCCAGCAGGCTTCTGCGCCGGCCGACCAGAATCAGCAGCCCCCGTCTTGAATGGTGGTCTTTTTTGTGAACCTTGAGGTGTTCGGTCAGATAACTGATGCGATGGGTCAAAATGGCCACCTGTACTTCGGGTGATCCGGTATCTGACTCATGAAGCTTGAACTGATCGATCATGTTTTCTTTGTTTTCTACTAACAGAACCACGGTGTTGACTCCTTTGTCTGGAATAAATAAAATATGGCCGGGTTTGACAGGCAACCGCCTTGACCGGTCATCCAATATTCCATTCAGACGATCCGGTTTTCTTTGTCAAACTGCCATCACTAAAATGAACCTTCCTTCTTTAAAAGACAGGCAGATCTTTCTACCATTTAACCGGTGAAAACGCAACAGTAATTATAAGCAGTACCGGTTTTATCCGCCTCTATCACCGCGATCAGACGGCCATCGGTGCCAATGATTTGGACAGGGGTCAGGGCCGCCTGTGCCGGGTCTGAGTCCGGCAGGGATATTTCCGGGGCAAACAGTTTTTGGCCGTAACGAATTTTTTTTTCCAGGGCCGCTTCCGCCTGTACCCGGGGCATGAAAGGAAGGCAATCCGCCATGGGAACAACAAACCGGTCCATGGGTTGCCCTTCAGCCGAAGAAAGCGTGGACAGCGCATGGGCCTGGTCCAAAGAAAAGTAGCTGACACCGGTCCGGCTAAGCGCCGACAGATGTGCCCCGCATCCCAGCAGCTGTCCGATATCATGGGCCATACTCCGGATATAGGTTCCCCCGGAACAATGGATGGCTATCTCAATTTCCGGCAGATCCATACGGATCACTGTGAGGGCATAAATCTCTATGGTGCGGGCCGGCTTCTGAACCATTTTCCCCTGCCTGGCCAGCTTGTAAAGGGGCTGGCCCTGGTGCTTGAGCGCGGAAAAACTGGGAGGCACCTGCTGTTGTTTTCCGGCAAAACCGGCCACTGTTTCCATTACCTGCTCCGGCTGGATGGAAGACAAGCGGTGCAAATCTGCCCGGGAGACGACACTGCCTGTCCGGTCATAGGTATCGGTCTCAACCCCCAGGGTCACCACGGCCCGGTACTGTTTGGCGCCTCCCAGAAAAAACCGGGATATCCGGGTGGCCTGACCCAGGGCCACCGGCAGCAGGCCTGTGGCAAAAGGGTCCAGGGTTCCGGTATGGCCGGCTTTTTTAGCCTGGAAAATTTTTTTGACCCGGTCCACGACCATGGCCGATGACAACCCTTCAGGTTTATCGACCAGCACCATGCCGTCGGGCACCCCTGCCCGGTCATTTACATCCTGGTCCGTCACAGGCTGGCCGTTATTCCGATGATCCGCCACCGTCAGAATCTTTGGCCAGATCCCTGACAGCCGATTCGATCAGCGCATCCATTCTGGCTGCTTTATCAAAGGAATCATCATGGAAAAACCGCAGATCCGGCATGTATTTGAGCCCCAGCTGGGGAGCGATGTGCTTTTTAATGAAGCCTCTGGATTTTTTGAATCCTGCCAGGGTGTCTGCAATCCGGGTTTCGTCTCCGAACACCGTCACATAGACGCTGGCCAGCCTCAGATCCGGAGTCATTTTGACCTGGGACACCGTGGCCATCTCTATTCTCGGGTCACTGATTTTTTTGGTCAACAGCTGGGTTATGGCCTGCTGGATCTTCATGCTGATCCGCTCAGCCCGGGTGTATGGTTTCATCAGTTCTCTTTTTGGGGCATATATTTTCTTTCTTCCACTTCATAGCACTCGATGATATCGCCCGTCTTGATATCATTGTATTTTGCCAGGCCGATGCCGCATTCATAACCCTGTTCAACCTCTTTTACATCGTCCTTGAAGCGCCGCAGAGAAGACAGCTGGGTATCACATTTGATCACCCCTTCCCTGAGCAACCGGACCTTCTTGCCCCGGACCATCTTGCCTTCAACAATATGACATCCGGCAATAGTCCCGATTTTGGGAACCACAAAGGTGTCCCGCACCTCGGCCCGGCCGATGATGATCTCATGAAAGGTGGAGGGCATCATGCCGTCCAGGGCAGCCTTGATGTCATTGATCACATCATAGATGATATCATAAAACCGCATGTCCACATTGTCATCCTTGGCCAGTTTCCGGATCTGGGGTGAGGGCCTGACATTGAAGCCGATGATAATGGCATCCGACACATTGGCCAGGCCCACATCCGATTCATTGATGGTACCCACGCCGGAATGGATGATTTTGATATCCACTTCCTCTTTGGCCAGATCCTTGAGGGAATCGTTGAGCGCTTCGATTGAGCCCTGGACATCCGCCTTGACAATGAGCTTGAGTTCTCTGGTTTCGGCAGATCCCAGGTTTTCAAACATTTTTTCCAGGTTGGCCCGGCTCTTTTTGGCCAGCTCCTTGGCCCGCTGCTTCTGCATGCGGTGGCTGGCAATCTGCTTGGCATCCTTGTCAGATCCCACGGCAACAAATTCGTCCCCGGCATCCGGCACCCCGGTCAACCCCACAATTTCAGCAGGCGTGGAAGGGCCGGCCGCCTCGATGCGGTTGCCCAGGTCATCGATCATGGCCCGGATCCGGCCGGAGTGCAGCCCGCAGACAATCGAATCTCCGTCCCGCAGCGTACCCTGCTTCACCAGCACAGTGGCCACAGCTCCCCGCCCGGTATCCAGGCGGGATTCCACCACATATCCGCTGGCATTCCGGTCCGGGTTGGCCTTGAGTTCCAGCACTTCGGACTGCAGCAGCACCATCTCCAGCAGGTCATCGATACCTTTTCCGGTTTTGGCGGACACCTTGACAAAAATCACGTCTCCGCCCCATTCTTCGGCAAGAAGGCCCTGTTCCGCCAGCTCCCGCATGATCCGGTCCGGGTCCGCCCCGACTTTGTCCATCTTGTTCACAGCCACCACCACGGGCACGCCGGCCGCCTTGGAATGGTTGATGGCTTCGATGGTCTGGGGCATGACCCCGTCATCGGCCGCCACCACCAGAATGACGATATCGGTCACCTTGGCGCCCCTGGAACGCATGGCGGTAAATGCGGCATGCCCCGGTGTGTCCAGAAAAGTGATCCGCCCGCCGTTGGGGGTTTCCACATTATAGGCCCCGATATGCTGGGTGATACCGCCCGCCTCTCCGCTGACGATCTTGGATTTTCTGATCACATCCAGCAGCGAGGTCTTGCCATGGTCCACGTGGCCCATGATGGTGACCACCGGCGGACTTTTGATCATGCGGCCCTTGTTTTCATTTTCCGTTTCTATCTGGAGCAGGGTTTCTTCCTCAAAACTGGCTTTTTCAACTTCAAAATCAAACTCCGCCGCCACCAGGGCTGCGGTCTCAAAATCAATGGTCTGATTGACCGTAGCCATGACACCCATGGCCATGAGTTTTACAATCATTTCATTGGCTTTGATGCCCATGCGCTTGGCCAGCTCTGAAAGCTCGATGGCCTCATCGATTTTGATACGACGCTTGATGGCCTTGGGGGTCGTGATCTGAGTTTTCTGAAATCCCCCCTTTTTGCCCAGGGAATCCTTTTTGCCCCGTTTCTTCTTGCCGCGTCCCCGGTAAAGCTCTTCTCCTTCTACCACTGATTTCTTTTTGCGTTTTTTCCGCCTGGCGTCAAAGGAATCATCTACTGTGTCATCCTTGCGGCGCTCTTTTTTTCTAAGTCCCAGCTCCAGATCACCGGGGACAAACGGTATTCCAGCGTCAGGTCTGACAGTTGCAGTACCGGCTCGCGCCGGCTGTACCGGCCTGACGTTCCTTTCTGCCGGCGCCTCTTTTTTCTCTTCTTCAGCTTTTATTTTCCGAATGTTTTCAAGCACGACGGGATCCGCCTTCTTTACAATCTTTGCCGGGGTGGATTTGCGTTTTTTCTTTTTCTTTTTTCCTGACAGCTTTGATTCGTCTGATTCTGATTCCAAAAGGGTTTCTCTGGTGGAATCGGGTTCCTGCAAGTCAGACGCCGCATCTTCAACCGGCCCGGCATCTGCCTGGGATTCCGGAGAAATTTCTTTGGAAGTCTCATCGGAACCCCCTGTTTTTAAGGATGTATCTGCACTGACCTCTTGAATATCACCCGGACTTTTCGACACGACAGAAGACTCCAGGGATTCCGGGTCCGGAATTTTTCCTGTTGACGGATCAGGTTCAGATGGTTCAGGCGCTGCAGTACTTTTATCCATGGGCGGTTCGGGCTCCCGGTCAACCGTGGCAGGTTTTATGATTTTTGCGGGCTCAGATTTTACCTTCTTTGCAACCGGTGCTGATTTTTTCTCTGGTGCCACCGATGCTTCAGATGGTTTGCGGATTTTGTCGGTTTCAGATTTTCTGTCTTCTGACACCGGCGGGGCATCCGGTGTCTCAGAGGCGGTCTGCTGCATGACAGGTTCATCCATGGCCTGAGCACCGGCAGTCACTGTATCCGCATCCTGGAAATCCCTCTGACGTGTTTCTTTTTCAGCCTCCGGTTCAACCGAAGCCTTTTTCCTTCGCCGGCGTATCACCGAGGGCCTGACCTTTAGATCTTCCTTCTGCCTGGCTTTGCCGAACAAATTGGTTTTGATCTCTTTGACCGCGCTGTCCTCCAGAGAACTCATATGACTTTTAACATCAATATCCATCTCCTTGATTTTATTCAGCAGCGCCCTGTTTGTCATGTTCAGATCTTTAGCCAGTTCATATACTCTGAGTTTCGCCATACCTTGCCCCCAAGTAATCCTCTTTTAATATTCTTTACCCTATCCCGCGGTCTGCCGGTCTGCGATCTATGGTTCAGCGTCTTCATCTTCTGTTTGTTCCGCATCATTTTCTAGTGCAGGATCTTCGGCTGCTTTTCGGGCCTTTTCCATCTGCTCTTCTTCCCGCGCTGTTGCGGCTGCCTGCTCCTCTTCCATCAATCGCTTTTCCGCCTGCTCAATGGTGGCTTTTGCCTCATCAGTGGAAATGCCCATCACACCGGCCAGCTCTTCCGGGGATGTTTCCACAATATCCACCATCGACGCATATCCTGACTTGAACAGAATTTCCGCCATGGACAGACCCACATTATCCAGCTTCATCAGGCTTTCATATCCCAGCTTGACTTCCCGGCTGTATTCTTCTTCAGAGGTAACTTCCAGGTGCCACCCTGTGATCTCGCATGCCAGGGTTACATTCTGTCCTCCCTTGCCGATGGCAATGGACAGGTACTCATCGTTGACGATCACTTCCATGGACCGGTTGTCCTCGTCAATAATCACCCGGGATATTTCAGCAGGGGACAGGGCATTGCAGACAAACCGGGCCACATCCGGACTCCACTGGATAATATCGATTTTTTCTCCCCGCAGCTCCTGAACAATATTCTGAACCCGGTTCCCTTTCATGCCCACACAGGCCCCTACCGGATCCACGTCGGAATCAATCGATGACACGGCAATTTTTGCCCTGACCCCCGGGATTCTGGCAGCCCCATTCAAAGTCACGATCCCTTCAGCCACCTCCGGCACCTCCGTTCT
>DATHSR010000474.1:0-5402 GCA_035464035.1 Desulfotignum sp.
CCGCCCCCCACATGGATCATAGAGGCATAGCCGATCCCCTCTCCGTCGCCCAGGGGTGCGTCTGCCGTCATTTCCTTTTCCACGGCATCAATACACTGGCCTAAGCCGCAGGAGGTGATCTTGAATCCCTGGGGGGTTTCATCGCCGGGTTCGTTCTGGTTGATGCGCCGGAACGTCACCGGATCGATCCCTGCTTTTTTTGCCAGCATGTCCATGCAGGACTCGATGGCAAAGGTGGCCTGGGGATTTCCGTATCCCCGCATGGCCTGGGCATAGGTGTTGTTGGTGTATACGCACTTGGCATCATACCGCACATTGGGAACCCGGTAAAGAGATGTTATGGGCATCATCATCACCGACGGGGTGGTGGCCCCCCAGGAGGTCCGTCCGCCGTTGTCCAGGACCATGCGGATATCTCTGAAGGTGAGATGCCCTTCTTTGTCACACCCCTGGCGGATATAGATCACCGTGGGCTGACGGGTGGAGGTGGCTTCGAACTCCTCTTTTCTGTCAAACAGGATCTTCACCGGTTTTCTGCACTTATGGGCCAGCAGAATGGCGATGTGTTCGTAGGCATAGGTATCCAGCTTGGAACCGAACCCGCCGCCGATCACCGGTTTGATCACCCGGACCCGCTTGCCCTTCAGGCCCATGGCCCCCAGGGTTTCCAGAAAATCCTTCTGGGCCAGGGACGGAATCTGGGTGTTGGAATAGATGGTCAGGTTATCGGATGCGTCAAACACGGCCACGGCCCCGGAGGTGGACAGGCAGCAGTGGGTCACCCAGGTGGTGGTGAACCGGTCTTCCACCACATGGGCGGAATTTTTTTCAGCAGCTGCCACATCGCCGTAGTGCAGTTTCCAGGGCAGCTTGAGCACGTTGCTCTTGTGGGCCTCGTGCACCAGAGGCGCATCCTTTTCCATGGCCGCTTCCGGATCAAACACCCCCGGCAGCGGTTCATATTCCACCTCGATGAGCCGGACCGCTTTTTTGGCCACCTCTTCGGACACCGCCGCCACCGCCGCGATCTCATCTCTGAAACAGCACACCTTGTCCGCCTTCAACGGCGGGTTGTCCTTGTAAAATCCCATGCGCATCTTGGGCGGGATGTCCTTTCCTGTCAGCACGGCATGGACCCCGGGCAGTGCAAGGGCCCTGGAGATATCCATGGCCGTGATTCTCGCATGGGCATGGCTGCTGTAAAGAATCTTGCCAAAGAGCATGCCGGGCAGCCTGACATCCTGGATATACTCGGCCCGGCCCATGGCCTTCTGGGCCGCATCCAGTTTGGGAACCCGCTGTCCCACTACGGTATAGTCTGTCATGGGGTCACCTCCCCGGCCTGCCGGTCCGCATCTGTGTGTTGGGTTGCCATCTGCCTTCCAGCGGCCGCCACAGAGTCCAGAATCTGGACATAGCCGGTGCACCGGCAGATATTTCCGGCCAGGGCATGTTTGATGGCCTCCTGATCCGCGCGGGGATCTCTGTCCAGCAGAGCCTTGGCCGACATGATCATGCCGGGGGTACAAAATCCGCACTGGATGCCGCCGTTGTCCACAAACGACTGCTGGATGGGATGGAGACTGCCGGTATTCACGGCCAGCCCCTCGATGGTCTGGACCTTTCTTCCCTGGACATCTGCTGCCAGATATAAACAGGAATTGATGGCCAGCTGGTCCACGATTACGGTGCAGGCACCGCACTCCCCGTTGCCGCAACCCTCCTTGGTGCCGATCAGGCCCATCTCTTCTCTGAGCAGATGCAGCAGGGTCCAGTGGTCCTGGATATCCCAGGAAATCTCATCCCCGTTCAAAATAAAGGATATGGTCTTTGTCATGGTCACTCCTCATGGTCACTGTGTATGGTTAAGCCTGGCGGGCCTTGTTTTTTATGATATCCAGGCATCTGAGTCCCATGCGCCGCACCTGGACCCGGATCATCTCCTTTCGGTGCCAGGCCTGACCCCGGACACTGTCTCTGACCTGTGATTCATCCGCCGCCAGTTTCCCGGCCTCTGTCAACAGATCCTGGGTGACGGGCTTTCCTTCCAGCAGCTGTTCCGCCTTTTCCGCCCGCAGGGGAGTCGGGCCGGCCACCCCCAGACAGATCCTGGCACGGGTACAGGTCTTGAGATCCTCATCCACCACCAGAAGCACGCCGATGCCGATCAGCGGCAGCTCCATGGCCGCTCTTCTGCCAAATTTGATATAGGCGCTGCCGGTGCGGGGAGCCTGGGCCGGAATGGTAATCCGGGTTAACATCTCTCCAGGGGTGAGAACGGTTTCATAGGGTTTTACAAACAGGTCTTTTACCATGACGGACCGCTCACCCCCGGGCCCCACGAGCAGGGCGGTGCCGTCCAGGGCAATCAGGGGAATGGCCCCGTCCGCAGAGGGCACCGCATTGATGAGGTTGCCGCCGATGGTGCCCATGTTGCGCACCTGCAGGGACCCGATGTTGGACACGGCATCGTAAATAATGGGATATTGGTTACGGATGAGCAGGGACTGTTCCAGCACCGCATGGGTGACCAGTGCGCCGATGGACAGCTCTCCGGTAGCCTCGTTCCGCACCAGATCGGACAGCCCCGGGATCTGTTTGAGAGAAATCAGATAATCCGGTGTCATCCATCCTTCCTTGATCTTGACGATCACATCGGTTCCTCCGGCAATATACCGGGCGGTCTCTCTGTGCTGCCCGAACAGCGTCACCGCTTCTGCCACGGTGGCGGGTGTCAGGAGTGTAAATGGTTTCATATGGTTTCCTTTCCTTACCCTCTGTTGTCAAAAATACGGCGGGCCTTGCCCGGTACCCGGGGCAGCTCGCCATAAGGGACCACCTGGGCCTCGCATGAGACCATGATTTTGGCCCGTACCGCCTGGCGCACCCGGTCCCGGATGCCGTCGGCATCGGACACCGCCGCATGATTGCCCGCTTCCACCTTGATGGTCATGGTTTCTTTGCCGTCATCGGTCCGTGACAGGTGCAGCTGGTATTCACTGCCCATGCCGGGAATACCGGACAGCACTTCGTCGATCTGGCCCGGATAGATGTTCACCCCCTTGAGGATGATCATATCGTCGGACCGCCCCAGGATGCGGTCGTGCAGAAACAATGGATTGCCGCAGGAACAGGGGGCCGACATTTTCCGGGTCAGATCCCTGGTCCGGTAACGGATCAGGGGGGCCGCCTCTTTGCACAGGGTGGTCACCACCATCTCTCCAACGTCTCCATCCGCCACCGGTGTCAGGGTGTCCGGATCCAGGATCTCCAGAATATACTTGTCCGCCCAGTAGTGGATACCTTCGTGTCTGGGGCAGTCCAGACCCATTCCCGGGCCGTACAGTTCGGTCATGCCGGTGATGTCGAACATGTCCTCCAGACCTAGCAGGTTTTTGATCCGCTCCCGCATGGCAGCCGAGCTGCGCTCGGAGCCGAAGATGATCTTTTTCAAGCTGATCTGGTCTCTTAACCCGCGTTTATGGACCTCTTCGGCCATAAGCAGGGCCATGGACGCCGTGCAGCAGAACACTGTGGGGGCCAGGTCCACAAGAAACTGGCACTGCATGTCAATGTTGCCCGGTCCCACCGGAATCGCCATGGCACCGAACCGTTCGCATCCGAGCTGGAACCCCATGCCCGCGGTCCAGACCCCGTATCCCACCGCGATCTGGACCCGGTCTTCCGGGGTCAGACCCGCCATTTCATAGCACCTGGCAAACATGTCGATCCAGTCATCAATGTCTTTCTGGGTATAGGCCAAAACCTTGCGCTTGCCCGTGGTGCCGGATGAGGCATGGATCCTTACCACCTGGGTTTCCTGTACCGAGAGCAGCGGCAGCGGATACCCGTCCTTAAGGTGGGTGGAGGTGGTAAAGGGCAGCCGGGACAGGTCATCCAGAGACCGAATGTCGTCCGGGGTCACACCGGCGGATGCCAGGTGCTGCCGGTAAAAAGCGGATCCGTTCCAGGCATGGTTCACCGTCCATTTCAGGCCGGCCAGCTGAAGATCCAAAAGGGCCCGGGTATCCGGGATATCCGGGATAAACCGTTTTTCCATGCTACACTCCCTTGGGTTCACGTCTCAAGTTTTGGGTGGCATCCAGATCCAGGGCCAGCGTCTCAGGATCGATCACCACCAGATATTCTGCTTTTGCCTGTTCAACGCTCACATATCCGTAAAGTACATCTTTCAAGACCGCTTCAGGGTCCCGCTCCATTGGATCGCCGTATCCGCCGCCGCCGGCCGATACAAAGGTGATGACATCTCCAGGATCCAGAAAGGTCAGACCGCTGGGGTCCGCCGGCTCGCCGTTCTTGAGAAACCGGGCACGGGCACCGGGTCTGCCGTTAAAAATTCCGGCCGGCGGGTATACAAACCGGCCGGCCTGAACCGCAATGGTGGTCCGGCCGGGCGGGATCCCCTGGGATTCTTCGGCCGTGGGCACCCGCAGGGTCATCTGCCGGCCGATGCCGCCCCGCTGCCGGCCGGGTCCGCCGGAATCGCTGACCAGGCCCCGTTCCACAACAATGAGCGGGGTGTCGCTTTCCAGGATCTCCACCGGGGTGTTGGCCCCGTTGGCCGGAAAAATGGCGCAGTGGTGGCCGTCCATGCTGTGGGAAGCTCCCATCCCGCCGCCACGGATGATCATGGTGTGCCAGGGTTTACCGTTTCCCCTTTTTCCATAAAGGATATTGGTCTGGGCCGGGGTGCCCCCGGAGCCGGCGATCACCCGGTCCGGTGTGGCCTGGCCCAGGGCGTTGAACACCATCTCGGTCATGAAATGCCCCACCTGCATTCTGGCAGCCACAGCCGCAGGAAATTTACAATTGATGATAGATCCATCAGGCGCGGTCATGTGCACCGGCCGGATGGCGCCCTCATTAATGGGAATGTCCGGATCGAACGCGGATTTTATGGCCATGAACACATAGGCATAGGTGAAGTTGTACACCACGTTCACCCCCCAGTCCACCTGGCTGGATGTGCCGTCAAAATCCACGTGAATGTCGGACCCGTCCACAGTGACCGCCAGCTGGATGTGGATGTCCGGCCGTGAACCAGCTCCCTCGATGACACCCTTGTGGTCATATGTACCGTCCGGAATCTTGTCGATGGCGGCACGCATGGAGGTTTCGGTACGAGATATGATCTCATCGGCCAGATCATCCAGGGTATCCAGGTGTTCCTCTGTCATCATCTCGATGATCTTTTCAGCACACACATGATTGGCCGCCACCTGGGACCGGATATCGCCTGTGACCTCTTCTGGTGTGCGCACGTTCCAGCGGATCATGTTCAAAAGATCCTGGTTGAGCACCCCGGCATCATACAGCCGTGTCACAGGGATATAGATGCCTTCTTCAAACACCTCCCGGTTGTCCGATGACACCCGCCCTCC
>DATHSR010000475.1:0-5491 GCA_035464035.1 Desulfotignum sp.
ACTGGGGATGATCAGAAAGGAAAAAACAAGGAAGGACGCACCATGGATCAGAACAGCATTACCATTAATGGTCACGCCTATGATTTTACACCCGGCCAGACCATCCTGGAGGTCGCGCAGCAGAATCATATTGATATTCCGAATCTTTGCCATTTGAAAGGCACGCGTGCCATCGGTGCCTGTCGTATATGCATTGTCGAGCTGGAGGAGTCCTGGGGGAAAAAGCTGGTGTCCTCCTGCAGTGCCCCGGCAAAAAACGGTATGATCGTTCATACGGAATCCCCCGATGTGGTGGGATACCGGAAAATATATCTGGGGCTGCTGCTGGATTCGGGCAATCACAATTGTGATATCGGATCATCTGCAGATGAATCCTGGACCGATTTTCAGATTGCAGCCATGGCAAACGATAAAAAAGAAGAACTCTGCCCTGTGTGGGGAGATTGTGAGCTTCAGGCCCTGGCCTACCGTTACCAGGTCAAGGGGCGGGTCAGCGGCCGGCACCGGGAACCTTTGAAGGTACCGGTGGAAGATGACAATCCCTTCATTATCCGGGATATGTCCCGGTGTATTCTGTGCGGCCGGTGTGTGGCCGCCTGTAACGAACTCCAGGTGAATCAGGCCATTGATTTCGGGTTCCGGGGCAACAACGGCAAGATTATCGCCGGCACCGGCACCACCCTGATGAACTCCAGCTGTGTGTTCTGCGGGGAATGTGTCCAGGTCTGCCCGGTGGGCGCACTGGTTCCCACCAAAGCCTTTCGTGATGACCGGTTTGTTCCCACTAAAACCGTGCGTACCACCTGCTCTTTCTGCGGGGTGGGATGCCAGATGGATCTCTTTGTCCAGGACAATAAAATCGTCAAGATCGACGGGGCTGACCGGGCGCTTCCCCCCAACAATGGCATGCTCTGTGTCAAGGGCCGGTACGGTTTCGATTTTGTGGGATCGCCGGACCGACTCACCACGCCGCTGATCAAAAAAGACGGCAAACAGGTGCCTGCCTCCTGGGATGAGGCCCTGGACCTGGTGGCTGAAAAATTTGCCGGGATCCGGAACCAGCACGGGGCTGACACCATGGGGGTTCTCACCTCGGCCCGTACCACCAATGAAGACAACTACATCGCCCAGAAATTCACCCGGGCCGTGCTCAAGACAAACAATATCGACCATTGTGCGCGACTGTGACACAGCTCCACCGTAGCCGGTCTGGCTGCAGCATTTGGAAGCGGTGCCATGACAAACACCATCGCCGATCTGGAAACCTCGGACCTGATTCTGGTGACCGGGTCCAATACCACGGAAAACCACCCAGTGCTTTCCACGTTCATCAAGCGGGCGTCCCTGAAAGGCAAGAAAATTTATGTGATCGATCCCCGGCGCATCAAGCTGTCCGATCTGGCGGTCAAGTGGCTGCGGCCCAGTCCGGGCACCGATATCGCCTGGATCAACGGGCTGATGCACGTGATCATCAAGGAAGATCTGCATGATAAGACCTTTATAGAACAGCGTACGGAAAATTTTGAGGCGGTAAAAGAAACCGTGGCATCCTATACCCCGGAACGGGTGGCAGAGATCACCGGTATTGCCGCAGACGATATTATCGAGGTGGCCCGGGAATTTGCCAAGGCCCCGGCAGCAGCCATCTGCTACTGCATGGGCATCACCCAGCACACCTCCGGCACCGACAATGTCAAATCTTTGGCCAATCTTTCCATGCTCTGCGGACACCTGGGCAAGCCCGGCGGCGGGGTGAACCCGTTGCGGGGTCAGAACAATGTCCAGGGGGCCTGCGATATGGGCGGACTTCCCAATGTGTTCCCCGCCTACCAGGCCGTGACCAGTGACGAGGCCAGGAGCGGTTTTGAAAAAGCCTGGAATGTGACCGGCCTGCCGGGAACCCCGGGGATACCGGTGACGGAAATGGTCGAAAAAGCCTATGCAGGCGAGTTCAAGTCCCTGTTCATCATCGGTGAAAATCCCATGGTGTCCGATCCGGACCTGAACCATGCGAAAAAAGCCTTTTCCAGGTTGGATTTTCTGGTGGTCCAGGATATTTTTGAAACCGAAACCACGGCCCTGGCGGATGTGGTGCTGCCGTCATACTGCTGGGCGGAGAAAGACGGGACCTTTTCCAATACCGAACGCCGGGTCCAGCGGGTGAGAAAAGCGGTGGAAGCCCCGGAAGGCACCCGGCAGGACTGGGAGATCATCTGTGACATTGCCCGGCGTATGGGTTATGACATGCAGTATGAAAACAGCCAGGCGGTCTATCAGGAGATCTGTGCCGTGACACCGTCCTACAGGGGCATCACCTGGGAGCGCATCGACAAGGTCGGAATCCACTGGCCGTGCCCGGACGAAAGCCACCCGGGCACCCCGATTCTCCACACCACCCAGTTCACCCGGGGAAAGGGATTGTTCCACGCCATCGAGCACCAGCCCCCGGCGGAAGAGCCGGATGCGCAGTATCCCTTTGTCCTTACCACCGGCCGGGTACTCTATCATTACCATACCCGCACCATGACCATGCGCACAGAGGGACTCAATATTCTCTCACCGGAATGTTTTGTGGAAATATCCAGGACCGATGCCAGAAAACTGGGCCTGGACAACGGTGACCTGGTGAATGTGTCCTCCCGGCGGGGCAAGATCAGCGCCAAGCTCAAGGTGTCTCACAAGGCCGTGGCAGGGACCGTTTTTATCCCCTTCCATTTTGCCCAGGCAGCCGCCAATACGCTGACCAATTCAAAACTGGATCCCACCGCCAAGATCCCGGAACTCAAGGTGTGCGCCATCAACATCGAGCCGGCAGCCTGACGACTTACCCTGCCTGAAGTACACCAGGCAGCAATGAAATAACCGATGACCACCGCCCCTGTCAGGACAGCCTGAAAGGGGCGGTGGTGTTTTCAGACACCGGCTGTGATTGAATGCCGGTGTCTGCCCTTAAAAATTACCCCTGGGTCCAGAGAATGGCTTTGCGCTTTTTGGGCAGCAGCTCTTTCAACTCCTCGATTCTGCCGAACTGCAGGATATTGGCCATGCAATGGGCGGCACAGGCAGGCTTCAGGCCCTGTTTCACACGGCCGGCACAGAATACGCAGGCCCTGGTGAAGATCGGGATGTTGGTGATGAGCAGTTTGCCGGTGGGCAGGGTGTGGATGAACTCTTTCACCTCCACCCCGCCGACTTTTCCGGCCGGCCGGTGATATTCCTGTTTGCAGGCCACTTCACAGGTTCTGCAGCCGGTACAGTATTCGTAATCAATGAGCATTCCATATTCTGACATGGCAATTATCCTTGTGTCTTGTAAATTTTGCACAGCATGCTTTTGATGGGGGCTCCCAGACCGGCCTTTCCTTCATGGGACATGGGGATGAGCTGATTGACATTGACATCCCAGACACCGAAAAGATCAGGTTCAGCCCCGTTTTTTTCCGGAAACCACCACCCATGCTCGGCCATGACCATATCCGGGTGGATCACCGGGGTGATCAGGGCTCTGACCGTGATTTTTCCCAGCCAGTTTTCAACGCACACCGACTCTCCCTGGCCGATGCCGTATTTCCGGGCCGTATCCGGATGGATCTCCACCACCGGGTCGGTCTGCTGCTCTCTGAGCCAGGGGATCTGGCGGTGTTCGGAATGAAAAAACGGTCCCATGCGCCGGCCGGTGCACAGGATCAGCGGGTAGTCTTTGAACAGGTCCGGTGTGCTCACAGGGCTGTAGGGGGGTTCCTCATGATAGGGCAGCGGGTCCAGCTCCCATTTTTGAAGCCATGAGGAAAACAACTCGATTTTTCCGGTCGGGGTCCTGAATCCCGGCTTTTTATCCTGGCGCAACAGTCCCTTTTCATACCGGAAATAGGGTTTGCTGGGATGGCCTTTGGGCGGGATCATCCAGGTGTTGTCGCACAGTTCTTTGTAGGTGATGCCGGCGGACTTGAGCAGCGCGTCAAACAGCTGTTCGGTGTTGTCATAGGGAAAATCCTTCATGAACCGTTTGCACAGTTCCAGGTTGATTTCGATGTCGGATTTGCATTCCGGCACTTCCACCACCTTTTTGATGGCCTGCAGCGGCACCCACCAGGCCTTGAGAGAATCTTTTTCCAGAAAGGTGGCAGCCGGCAGAATCACGTCGCACAGCATGGCCGTGGGCGTCATGAACAGGTCCACGCACACGGTGAAATCCAGTTTCTTGATGGCCTGGTGCCATTTTTTGGGTTCCATGCCGGTGCAGGCGATGGGGTTGGCGGTCTGGATCCACATGCCCTTGATTTCATAGGGGTCGCCGGAGAAAATCTGTTCCAGAACCTTGTCCGGCTGGGCCCAGGCCCGAAAATCTTTGATAGCGCCGTAATCGTGGATTCCGATCCGCTTTTCCATGACCTCCGGCGGCAGGCTTAAAATGGCACCCCCGGAATGGTAGGGATAGGTCACCACATCATAGGCATACCGGGCGATGGCATTGCCCCCCGGGTTGTCCAGGTTGCCGGTGAGGCACCACAGGTGGTTGATGGCCTGGGAGGTGGGCACTGTTGAGGGAACCGTGTCAATGGGAAGCCCCCAGTGAAGGGCTGAAGGGCTGCTTTGGGCGTACATGCGGGCTCCCTGGACGATCTTGTCCGGATCCACCCAGGTGATTTGGGATACTTTTTCCGGTGTGTAGGCCTGCGCATTTTCTTTGTAAAGGGTCCACACGGTTTTGGCAGGGACCTTGGACCCGTCCGCCAGGGTCAGGGTAAAGGATCCTTCCATGGCGGGTCTGATATGATCCGGAACATAAGACTGGGTGCCGGCATCCCAGGCCGCAACGGTGTCTGAATCCGGATCATGCACCAAAAACCGGGTATCCGGGCCAGTGCCGTCCAGATCCGTTTGTGTCAGCAGGGCCGGGCGCGGGGTGTCGGTTCTCACCAGAAACGGGGCATTGGTCCATTTTTCGATAAAATCCATGTTGATCAGGTTTTCTTTGATCATGACATGGATGAACCCCAGGGCCAGGGCCGCATCCGTACCGGGCCGGATCTGGAGCCACAGCTTGGCCCGGGAGGCGATCCAGGTACACCTGGGGTCAATGACCATGAACTGGGTGCCCCGTTTCATCAGGTCCACGTACCAGTGTCCGAAAAAACCGTCCGGGCAGGTGGCCGGCAGGTTCTGGCCCCAGATGGTAACGGTTTCCGGGATCTGATACTCCGGGTCGTCATATCGTTTTTCATGCCACTGGGATGCGTCCACCACGGCAAAATCCCCCTGGGTGATGGACATCATCATGAGCCGGGGCGTGTAACAGGAAATACCGGAAAGCCCGAACATCCAGTTGGGGCTGCCATAGGCATAGGCCAGCATGGAGATCCAGCCGCCGATATCCCGGCCGGTGCCCTGGTGGAAGATAACCGATTCCGCGCCATGGTCCTGCCGGATCTGTTTCATTTTTTGTTCAATCAGGTCAAAGGCTTCATCCCAGGAAATTTCCTCAAATTTG
>DATHSR010000476.1:0-4253 GCA_035464035.1 Desulfotignum sp.
GACCTGCATGCTCAGGCCATGGCGGATATTTCTTCAGTCCTGGGAATCGCAGATAAATAAATAAAATTCTTGACAAATTTGTCAATTCTCATTAAAGCTTACAAGATTTTTATTGAAAATTTTTAATAAATGTTGGCACAACATTTATTTGGTTGGGTTAATATAAATTATTTTAAGGAGAATGCGTTATATGTCTAAATTAGTAGCTCCCCACGGTGGAAAAGGTCTGGTATGCTGCAAGCTTGAAGGCGCTGAAAAAGAAGCGGAACTCAAAAAGGCTCAGGGTCTGAAAAAGATTGAAATTTCTTCCCAGGTCAAAGGGGACCTGATCATGATGGGTATCGGTGGGTTCAGCCCGTTGAACGGATTCATGACCAAGGCGGACTGGAAAGGCGTATGTGAAGACTATCTGCTGGCAGACGGTACGTTCTGGCCGGTGCCGGTGATGCTGGATGCTGCCAAGGAAGATGCCGCTGAAATCAAGGTAGGGGACGAAATTGCCCTGGAAAGAAACGGCGAAATCTTTGCCACCATGACGGTTAAAGAAAAATTCGAGATGACCGAAGACGAGAAAAAATGGGAATGTGAAAAAGTCTATAAAGGTCATGGTGAAGAATCTGCGGATGACGTTTTCTGGAAAATCGCTATAGAAGATCATCCGGGTGTACAGATGGTCATGGCCAGAAAGGAATTCTGCCTGGCCGGCCCGGTGAAGGTGCTGTCCGAAGGGGAATTTCCTGAAAAATTCAAAGGCGTTTACCTGACACCGGCGGAAACCCGCGCCATCTTTGATGAAAGAGGCTGGGCCAACGTGGCGTCCATGCAGCTGAGAAACCCCATGCACCGGTCCCATGAGCATCTGTGCAAAATCGCCCTGGACGTCTGTGACGGCGTGCTGATCCACTCTTTGATCGGCAACCTGAAACCCGGCGATATCCCGGCCGAAGTCCGGATCAACTGCATTGACACCCTGATCAAAGGATATTTTGTACCCGAGCATGTGGTCAATGCCGGTTATCCGCTGGACATGAGATATGCCGGCCCCAGAGAGGCCCTGCTTCATGCCACCTTCCGCCAGAACTACGGCGTCAACAAGATGATCATCGGCCGTGACCATGCCGGTGTCGGCGACTTCTATACCCTGTTTGAGGCACAGGAAATTTTTGACCAGATTCCCCAGCCCCAGGAAGCTGGCAAAAGACTGCTGTGCGAGCCGTTGAAAATCGACTGGACTTTCTACTGCCACAAATGTGACGGCATGGCTTCCATGAAGACCTGCCCGCACACCAAAGAAGACCGGGTGATCCTGTCAGGCACCAAACTGCGCCATGCCCTGTCCAATAACGAGGAAGTGGTGGACCATTTCGGCCGGGAAGAAGTGCTGGTTATCCTGAGAGAATACTATGCCGGGCTGAAAGAGAAAGTGGCAGTCAAGCTTCAGAGCCATGCCGAAGGCAGCAAGATGTAGCGTGTAAGAAACAGCGTCGTCTTTTTTAGGAAGCGATGCGGGCCGTGTTTCTCCTTGGGGGAACACGGCCCTTTTTTTTGTGCCGGCGGGCAAGGTTCGCAACACTCTGTTCAGCCGGTGCGGCGCCCTCCCCAAGACAGCGGACCGTCAGTCCAGGTTCCGTTCGGAACAGGGATTGGTATTCTGGTTGCGTTTTTTGGATCGGTTGATGAACGCTTCGTTAAAGATTCCCAGCAGTTTGACGGTCTGTTTGGCCATCATGACGCAATTGCCGCTGATGGCATAAAACAGAATGCTCAGCCGGGTTTTGGACGCATCGTTCCGGATCCTTTCAATCTGGTTGACATTGAAATCATCCACCAGTTCCCGCAGATAAAGAAACTGTCCCACAATATCCTGGCAGTCCACAATCTTTTTGTCGGCCAGGGCGGTTTCAACGGTTGAAAAGATATGCAGGATCACTTTTTTGATCTGCATGAGCTCTGCCACCTGGTCGGGCAGCAGACCGGTATGGCGGTTGGACACATGCATGCTGCTTCGGATCACCGTGTCCCGGTATCCGTCGGACAGTTTCTGAAGCCGCCGGATAATCTGGTAGTAATTATAAGACACCTGGTTGTCGGTTTTCTGAAGCAGCCGCAGCACCTTGAAGATATTGGCAGTGATCACATTGATGCTCAACTGGACCTGGCGGGTCCGTTTGCGCTCCAGGCGGAGGGTGACGATATCTTCGGTGAACAGGGCGTCAAAGGTCCGGTCAAAGGATTCCCGGATGCCTTTGATCTGCAGGGCCAGGTGATCAAAGGTATCTGATACGGCCGCGTCAAAATTTTCAACCGTTTCAAACTGGAAGATTTTCATTTCTTCCTTGTCTCTGGCGTCGGTGTCATGTTTTTTCTTGTTTTTCCAGATCATGGCCCCGGCAAAAACCATGAGGGCAAAAATGCCGAACCCGTTGAAATAAAAAATGATGATGGCAAAGACAAAAGCCACCATAAAGGCAATGAAGGCGGTCATGAACCAGCCCCCCACCACGGCCAGAACACCGGTGATCCGGAAAACCGCGCTTTCGCGCCCCCAGGCCTGGTCTGAAAAGGAAGATCCCATGGCCACCATAAAGGTGACATAGGTGGTGGACAGCGGCAGCTTCAGGGAGGTGGCAAAGGAAACCACCGCACTGGCCACCATGAGGTTGACCGAGGCACGGATCAGGTCAAAAGATGGTTTTTCACCGGCAGAACCGCCATGGTGGGCCGGGGTGGGGGTGATTCGCGCAGCCACGGCCCGGCGTACGGGTTCCGGAATCACGGTCCGCAGAGAGCTGAAAATATGATAGAAAAGGGTCACGATCTTTCTTGACAGCCAGATGGATTCAAACCGTTCCGGGCCCTCATCCTGTTTGCCCAGGCTGATTTCCGTTTCAGTGACGGTCCGGGCTTTTTTGGACACCCACAAGGTGACCACCATGATGCCGCCAGCCAGAAGCAGCAGAAAGGTCGGGGTCTGGACCGCCTTGCTCAATGCACCCATGGTGACGTTCATGGGATCTGCGGAAGCCAGGGCCGTGGAAAACGCCTTGAGTCCCGCCAGGGGAACGCCGATGAAATTGACCAGGTCATTGGCGGCAAACGCCATGGCCAGGGCAAAGGTGCCCACCAGGACAATGGGCTTGAGAATATTTATCTTGAACATGGAAATCAGCAGCTGCAGAACGATTGCGGAAACGACAAACATACCGGTGAGAATGGTCAGTGTGTGGTGATCGATCCATACCAGTGTCTGTTCATCCATGAAGGTGGCCCCTTTGGCGCCTTTGATGAGGATGAAAAACGTGATGGCGGTCAGGGCCAGTCCGCCCCAGGCCGCGCCGTAACGGGCAAGCCGTTTTTTGTAGTCAAAGGTGAAGATCAGCCTGGAAATAAACTGCACAATGGCCCCTGAAAAAAAGGATATCACGATGGACAGCAGAATGCCGCCCACAATGGCCAGGGCTTTGGCGGTGTTGATATAGTCCCACAGGGCCATGGTGCCGTCCACGGACTGGAACAGCTTGATGGCGGAAATGGCCACTGCCGCCCCCAGCAGTTCAAATACAATGGAAACCGTGGTGGAGGTGGGCAGGCCGTAGGTGTTGAACAGATCCAGCAGCAGAATATCGGTGATCATGACCGCCAGAAAGATCACCAGCAATTCGGGCATGGTGAAGAACTGGGGGTGAAAGATCCCTTTTCTGGCCACCTCCATCATGCCGCCCGAAAAGGTGACGCCCGCCAGGATCCCCAGACTGGCAACAACCATGATGACCACAAGCGGTGCCGCCTGGGACCCGATGGATGAGTTCAGGAAGTTGACCGCATCGTTGCTGACCCCGATCATCAGGTCGAGACAGGCGAAGATCAGCAGAATGCCGATGATGATGTAACAGAGTTCCAGACTCATAACACGCACTTTCTCATAACCATTTTCCCGATGAATTCTTTAACCGGATCTTCCTCAATGATCCGTTACATAAACTTTTTGGATCAAACAATCAAGGGGATGTTCCAGGCGCATATCCGGCCGGGCAGTTTTCAGTGGGCAGAAAAACGATCAGTCGGATTTAAGTTTCACAATGGTATCATACACCTGTTTTTTAGAGATCCGGAACTGCATCGACAGTTCGTTTGCCAGGTCTGCCGTGGACCGGTGGCCGCTCTGATTGAGCTGTTCCCTTATCAGTGCTTCCAGGGCCCTAGAAGATATTTTTTCCGGCTCGCCGGCGCCGGCCACAAATAAGGTGCATTCC
>DATHSR010000477.1:0-2602 GCA_035464035.1 Desulfotignum sp.
CCGGGTCATATTCAAACAGCCGGGAAAACAATGCATCGGATTTGCCCTTGATGGGAATGGTGATCCCCTGTTCCTGGGCAAAGGCCTTGACCGCCTCTTCCATGAAGGGCTCACCTTCTTCCACCACCAGTACTTTTTCACACCCGGCAACAAAATCCTTGATCAGTTTTTCAGGCATGGGGTTGGAAAATCCCATGCGCAGAATTTTGGCCCGGCCTGTCAGTCCCAGGTCTTTGACCGCATCTGCGGCATAATAAAAGCTCACCCCATTGGTGATGATGCCGAGAGACCCCTCGCCCTGGACAAAATTAAAAGACGATTTTTCAGATAGCTGGGCCGCGGTCTTGAGTTTTTCCAGCAGCTTGACATGCAGTCCTCTGGAAACCGCAGGCACGGTGACGCAGCGCTGGGGATCGCGGATAAACCGGCCCTTTGTCTTTCTGGGTGTCATCTCCCCAAAGGTGACAAATGCATTGGAATGGTTGATGCGGGTGGTGGTGCGCATGAGCACCGGCTGTTTCAGGGACTCGGACAGATCAAACGCCGCCTTGATCATCTCCTTGGCTTCGGCCACGGAAGAGGGCTCCAGCATGGGCAGGCCACCGAACTTGGCATAATACCGGTTGTCCTGCTCGTTCTGGCTGGAAAACATGGCCGGATCATCCGCACTCAGAATCACCATACCGGCGGTCACCCCGACATAGGCCAAGGTCATGAGCGGGTCCGCGGCCACGTTGATCCCCACATGCTTCATCATGCAGAAGGTGCGGAGCCCGGAGTTGGCAGCGGCCGCCGCCACTTCCAGGGCCACTTTTTCATTGGTGCTGTACTCAAAGTAGAGATCAGATTCCCAGGACATCTGGAAAAGGTTCAAAGAGATTTCAGACGAAGGGGTTCCCGGATAGGTGGTGGCAAATGCCACCCCGGCTTCCATAGCGCCCCTTGCAATGGCTTCGTTTCCCAGGAGCATGATTTTCTCACCCGGGCTGTCCTGTAACAATTTGTGCATTGGTCCTCCTTGTTGGGTTTGACGTGGATTTTACGCGTATAGCTTTTCCGCGGCTTCAAGGGACGCAGCATAGCCCTTGAACCCGTCGATATCTTCACACGACTGTATGGCACCAAAAGCAAAAAAACCCTCCACCATGCTCTTTTCCCCGTGCCGGATCAGTCCCATGAACAGCACCGGCACCAGGCTGATGTCGCTTTTTCCCGTTTCAACGGCAACCGGCGGCGGCGAGGGCGACTGATAAACGGCGAAAAGCGGGGCGGTTACCGGCATGATCTGAACAATTTCAGGGGACGTATAATGGGAATGATCGTGGCTGTGGTTACACATGGATCTCACCTCTCATCTTGAAAATCGCAATTTATCCCCAATTTCAGGGCCTTTCGGCATCCCGCCATGCTTGTGCCGGCGGCCTTTTTCCTGGCGACGTCTTCAACATCATGGAAAACCGCCCGAACCATGCCACCGGGTTCAACTGAATCAGGAATTTCATCGTTAGCTTTATTGTAGCCGTCATATGGCTGTCCCATACTACCGGTATTTATATTATATCAATTCGAGTTTGCAAGAGAAACTGACGGGTCCCCGATTTTTTTATTTTCACCGGCGTCACAATCACCGTGAATGCTTATCCTGAAACCCTGCTTTGGAAAGAACATCAGGCCAGCAGGTTCAAGATCGCATCCCGGGAAAACCGGTGAAGCCGGTCTCTGGCGGCCGCCTTGAACCGGGACTTGATATCCCGGTTGAAAATGTCTTTTCTGATCATCTGGTCATCCCCTTGTCACTGAACCGGCATCCCTGTCAAACCCCCGGTACTGAACCGCTTCTGCCACATGTTTCGCCAGGACGGCATCAGAATGATCCAGATCCGCAATGGTCCGGGCCACTTTTAAAATCGAATGGCAGGCTCTGGCCGACAGCATCAGGGCATCGGATGCCTTTCCCAGCAGTTGTTGCCCCTGGCGGTCCAGCCGGCAGTGACGGTGAATGTCCCCGGTTCCCATGCGGGCATTGCAGAAAACAGGGGTGGACGCAAACCGCTGTACCTGGACCTGCCGGGCCGCTTCCACCCGGGTGCGGACACCGGCGGAATCCTCGGATTTTTCCGGGCTCACCAGTGATGCAAACGCCACCCGGGGCACTGCCACCTGAATATCCATCCGGTCCATCAACGGGCCGGAGATCCTGGAACGGTATGTCTGGATCTGGGAAAAACCGCAGGTGCAGGTACCGCCGGGTTCGGACAGGTATCCGCAGGGGCAGGGGTTCATGGCGGCCACCAGCATGAACTGGCAGGGAAACACCGCCTTGAACCCGGCCCGGACAATGGTGACCTTCCCGTCTTCCAGCGGCTGGCGCAGCACCTCCAGCACATTTCGCCTGAACTCGGGCAGTTCATCCATGAAAAGCACCCCGTGGTGGGCCAGGCTGATCTCACCGGGGGCGGGCCGGGACCCCCCGCCCACCAGGCCCGCATCTGAAATGGTATGATGGGGGGCCCGGAAAGGGCGGTGCCTGGATTCCTTTTTCCAGGTTTCCAGGCCACCGGCCACCGAATACACCCGGGCCACTTCCAGAATCTCCTGAAAG
>DATHSR010000478.1:0-10532 GCA_035464035.1 Desulfotignum sp.
AGAAATATCCCAGTTCGATGAGGGAGCGGGTGAGCACCGGCAGGATCAGCATCCTGGGTCTTTCCCAGGGGGCGGCCGTGCCCAGAACCGCGGCCCCGGGCAGCCACCCCAGCCAGGCCGAAAAGATCAGGGTCAGAAAGATGCCTGTGGCAAACTCCGGAATTACCGAAAAAATCATGCCCCCCACCGACAGGAACCGGTCCTTGGCAGATCCCTCCTTGAGCCCGGCCACCAGCCCCAGCAGCAGGGCCAGGGGCATGACAATCACGAAGGCCGTACCGGCCAGGACCACGGAATTGCGCAGTCTCGGCCACAGGCTCTTGTTCACCGGCCGGCCGGTGCGGAAGGACACGCCGGGGTCTCCCCTGACAAATCCTTTTTTCAGCGGGATATATTCCTTGGGACCGCCGGAACTCTCCATCCATCCCTTGCCCATGACAAACACAAACATGGTCTCGGTTTCTCCCTTGACCCAGCGCACCGCATGGTTCTGGCGGTCCACCCCCCAGAATGCCTGTTTTCCCTCCTCGATGGCCTCCCACCGCTCGTTGTCCACATATTCGATTCGTTTGCCGTCAGGTGTGAGGGTGATGGCAACCAGATCATCCCCGTCCACTTTCCACCGGATCAGGGCACCGTCTTCCCCGACGGCCCACCACTCTTCAAACCCCTCTTCGGTGGTGATTTTTTTCAAGGGCATGTTGATTTTTTTTTCAGCGATCCAGTCGTTGCCGGCAATCCAGTGCAGGTACCGGGTGGTCATGGGCTGATCCAGGCCGTTCTGGCGGATGAACGCGGCTTCCTGCTCCGGGGTGATAAACGCCCCCAGCACATTTTTGGCGATATTGCCCGGGGAGGACTCTGCAATGATAAAAACGGCAATGGACACCAGAATCATGGTGAGCAGCAGCAGGAGGAACCGACGGAGAATAAAGACAATCATAAAATCCCTGTCCCTTTTTAAGGTGCCCGCACCCCGGTTTCAAAGTGCGGGCAGCACAGGTGTCTATTTATGCAAAGGAAACATCGTTAAACAGCATGTACCCGTTGGGGTGTGCTTCCAGACCATTGACAGTGCTTCTGGCAACCATCCACACGGCCCGCCAGTAGCCGATGCCGATGGAGCCTCGGTCATACTGGATCTTCTGGAGCTGGCAGAACAGTTTTCTGCGTTCCTCCACATCCAGGGTGCCGTTGGCTTTTTCCAGGATCTGGGAGAACTCTTCATCCACCCACCGGGTCTCGTTCCAGGCCACGGGCTTTCCGTCCGTGTCCGCCTTGTAGGCCAGGTTCAGGATCATGGTGCCCAGGGGCCGGTGGGTCCAGGGGGTGATGCCGAAATCCACTTCCGTCCATTTTTCCCAGTACTGGCTGTTTGGCATGGTCTGGATGTTGATCTTGAATCCGCCGGCAATGGCGTCCTGCTGCAGGATTTCCGCATACCGCACCACATCCGGCCATCCGGAGCCAACAGCCAGGGTGACTTCCAGACCGTTGGGATGCCCGGCTTCAGCCAGCAGTTGTTTGGATTCTTCGGGAGCATAGGCCGGGGTCGGCATGTCACAGTATTCCGGATGCAGCTGATACACATGAACCCCCTGGCCTTCCAGACCCTGACCCATATACGCCAGTGCCAGCAGTTTTTCATAGTTGTGGCATTTTCTCATGGCCAGCCGGACCTTTTCATTGTCCCAGGGTGCCAGATCCACCCGCATGCGCAGCACCCTGGCCGAAGCGGTGGGGGCGGCCAGGATGTTGATTTCCGGGTCATCCTTGAGGGCCAGGAAAATGTCGGTGCCGCCGATGTCGGACAGGTCGATGAAATCGATATCCTTGCTCTTGATGGCCGAAATCATGGGCGCGGTTTCGGTGCCCATGTCCAGGAAATGCATTTCATCCAGGTAGGGCAGAGGTTTGCCGTCCGCCCCTTTCTGCCAGTAGTCGGACCGTGCCTTGACCACGGCCAGCTCGCCTTCCCGGTAGGTTTCCAGGACATAGGGGCCGGTGCCGTGGGGGGCTTTGAGAAAATCGCCTTCAAAGGTCCGGTGGTTGAGCACCTGGGCCGGATACTGGAAGAAGTCTTCAGGGATCGAGATGGAGGGAACCGTCAGGTGCAGCTTGATCTGATAGTCATTGACCCGCTCAATGTTGTTGGAAGTCAGATATCCCCCCACCAGGCCTTTCATGGAGGACCCCACACTTTCATCCAGCCACTGGTTGAGGGTGAAGATCACGTCATCGGCGTTGAAGATATCGCCGTTGTTGAATTTGACCTCTTTTCTGACGTTCAGTATCCAGGTTTTCAGGTCGTCACTGGCCTCCCAGCTTTCCAGCAGATAGGGATGGGTGATGTTCTTGCCGTCGGTCAGGGTCAGGTATACGGCCACCTGACGGGTGACGTTGGATGCAGCGATCCAGGAATAGGTGGCGGGATGGGCGATTTTCTGAAGCGCGGTGGCCACCTTAAGGGTGCCGCCCCGCTTGACGTTTCCGGCAAAGGCCCGGGCGGTCCAGGAAAGCCCTGCCATCTGGGTGGCCGTGAATGCGGACACCCCAAGCAGGGTGGAATACCGCAGAAATTCTCTTCTGGAAAGTTTGCCTTTTTCCATGTCGCTTTTCATGTCATGTACTGCCGGATGAATTCGTTTTGTCATGGTTGCCTCCTTTTTTTATTGAAATGATCGTCCTGTTTTCACAGACCCTTTAATAACTTCCCGTTAAGTTACCAGCCGGTTGATCCGGGGTCATCCAGGGGTGGACATCCACCCAGACCGTCTGTGGGTTATTGCATGCCCGCCTGCTGAATGCAAATTATTCCTTGATTTTTATACAACAGCCTATCCTTTTGCCTGTTTTGCCAGAATTTCCTTTTCTCCTTCTCTTTTGAGCCGTTCCAGTTCCGCCATCACCTTGTCGGTTAACGGGTCGGGCCTGTGGGTTTCCATGATGGCCCGGATCTCCTCTTGAACCCGCCGGTCCAGGGTGGGCTGGCCCGCGGTTTTCCAGGCATCGATGGTCTGGCGGTTGAGCAGTTTGGATACGGACAGCTCCTGTTTGAAATGGTCCAGGGTATGGCGCTGGGTGATGAAGTGACCGCCCGGCCCCACATCCTCGATGATCTGCCGGGCCAGGGTCTCTCTGGTCACGGTGATCCCCTGCACAAACCGTTTGGTCATGCCCACGATCTCGTTGCCCATGACCAGCTGTTCCAGGGAGCAGGCCATGCCCGAAGCCATATATCCCACGTCATGGATGAGGTTCAGACCGGACAGCCCCTGGGCCAGGATGGAAAACGCCCCTTCCAGGCCGGCCTGGGCATCCAGGCATTTTGAGTCCGTGGCCCCGGCCAGGCCCCAGGTGGGCAGGTCGAAGGATTTGGCAACTTCCGCCTGGGCCGCGATCCCCAGGCTGTTTTCCGGAGCCCCCATGGTCATGAGTGCGGTTTTCATGTCCAGGATCCCCACATTGCCGCTCATGGCCACCGGACATCCGGTTTTCCGCAGCTGGGCAATGGTGATGTGAACCAGGGCTTCGGCCGTGATCTGCACCAGCATGCCGGCCAGGGTCACCGGGCCGGTGGCGCCGGCCGACACGGTGGAGCCGGGCAGCTGGGGCATGAACCGGTCCGCGGCGATCAGTATCCGGTCCACCACGTCATCGGGAAAAAACAGCGGGGCAATGGCTTCCGGATACAGGATGAGAAAGGGTTTTTCCCGCAGCTTGTCCGCCCCGCCGGCAATGACCGCAGCCATCTCATATACATATTCACACCCCAAGGGTGAATATCCGATAAATGCGGCCGGCTTGACGGTGTTGGCAAACAGGGCCGGAATTTCATGGACTTCCGCCGCTGCCCCCGGTACATCCTGGGACGAACCCATGGGCATGACAAAGTCGATGTGCTGACAGGCATCCGCCACTTTTGCGCCCAGGGCGATATCCTTGATGCTGGTGGGCCGGATCTCTCCGGTAAAGGGATCCCGGTGGTTGGGACTGGCCGTGGAGGTGCCGTAGTGGCTTTTCTCTCCCTCCACTTCCAGGGCCCTGCGGCCGTTTCTGTCATAGATGGTCCAGCCCTTGGGGGCCGTGGCCACACACCCCTGGACAATGTATTTGGGGATCTTGATGCTGTCGCCGTTGACCCAGGCCCCGGCCTGGATCATCATTTTTTTGACAGCGGCATGGCGGCATTTGAATCCCACTTTTTCAATGATATCAAAGGCAGCCTGCTTGATTTCCCAGATCTGGTCATCGGTCAGAATCCGCATGCCCACCGAGCGGCTTTGGGTGCTTGAGGAGTGAATCACTTGCGTTCCTTTCTAGAAGGGTCTTTTTGGGTTAAATAGGGTCGTCCGTCGACGGTACACCGCAGCTTGTTTTTTACTAAAACAATATTTATCATGATATGTTTTCGGGCGCAAACATTTATCCGGATTTGTCCGGCAGCTGAAAATAATCATCCATCTCATATAAATGTGAAACAGTTTTCCAGAAGATCCATGAGATCCTCTCTTGCGGCACGCCGTGGGTTTGTCTGCATGTTTACGTTTTTCAGGCTGTTTTCAACGATCAGATCCAGGTGCTGTTTTTTTAACGTATCCGTACTCAGGTTCAACCGCCTTGACAGTTCTCTGATCCGGGCAAATATGTTTTGTACCGCCGGGTCAATGTCCCTGATCTTGTCAGCTTTTTTTTCCTTGTTGAACTGCCACACATTTTCCAGAACCTGGGCCACAAGCCAGCCGTGAACCGAGTCATGATAGATGCCGCCGATGGTATTGGCCAGGGCATGACCGGCGCCCAGACCGGCAGACATCATGGCTATCCCGCTCAAAAGGCTTGCCTCGAGCAGTCCGGTTCTCGCCGTCAGGTCATGGCCGTTGTTTACCGCCGGGGCCAGGTGCTGCGCCGTCAGAAGGATACTTTTAAACGCAAGGCTGTCAGAAAAACAGTTGGCTGATTTGGAGAGATAGGATTCCAGTGCATGGGAAAATGCGTCTACAGCGGTGAAAAACGTCAGTCGGGGCGGCATGGTGACCGTCAATACCGGGTCCAGTAACGCCATATCCGGTGCCCGGGTGAAGACACTGAGCTTTTCAAGCGTTGTGCTGTCAGAAATGACCGACCATCCGGACACCTCTGAACCGGTGCCGGCCGTGGTGGGGACAGCAATAAGGGCAGCGGCGCCGCACTCATGGGCAATGATTTTTGCCGCGTCAATGGGGGATCCGCCCCCCAGTGCCATGACAGCATCACACCCCATGGCGCGATACTGCATTTTTCCTGTATCGATGTTTGCCAGTGTGGGATTGGGTTCAATCCCATCAAACACAGCGGTTTGAATCCCGCCTTTGAAAAGAATCGATCGGATTCGTTCAATGACCGGCCGGCTCCATGCCATGACTTCTGATGTCACCAGCAGAAGCTTTCCAGCACCAGCGGTTCCGGGATGTTTTGCCATCAGGCCGGGCAGTGTGTCTACCGCGTTTTCACCGAAAATCACATGACATGTCAATGACAGATCATACATCACCGGCACCCCGTTCCGGGGGGACCCCGTTTTTGTCCCACCCCATGGCCTGGTAGAACTCCGCCACCATGGCGGTGAATGATTCTTTGGTCAGCCCGGAAGGGGTGTCTTTTCGTAAAAAAAACATGTCCGGCAGGTCATCGGTCATCGGCCTGTCCGCATGCCGCAGATTGAACTGTTTTTCCAGTGCCGCAATGGCTTCGCCGGAACCCATCAGGCGGTCTCTGGAATAACGGGTCCCTGCCAGGACGTTCATCAGGACGATTTCCGGTTCCAGGTCGAAGGACTTTAGCAGGGAAAGCACCGGCACCTTGCACAGCCCCAGGCTGTCCACCAGGATGTTGGTGACCACCGCTTTTTTGATGAGATGCCCTTTGGCCTGTGTGGCATGGATGTTCACGGCCTGGTCCGTGCCGAACTCCCGGACCGCCTGTTCTTTTGACCAGCTGTATTCCAGGGAGGCATATACATTGTTGTAGTCCCCGCCCCGGCTGGACACGGCATATCCCAGGGCCGTTCCCATGATGGCGCCGGGGTGGTAGGCCGTCAGCTCCAGGCCCTTGACATGGGCGGCATGGGCCGCGGCATCTTTCCCGATCTGCTGGGCCGCATACCGGACCCCCCGGCCCAGGAGCCGGCCCAGTTCTGTAGTGCCGGCGGCAATGGCGCGGATCAGGGTTTCCATGGTGCCGGCATGGCCCCAGGACAGGTCCAGGTCCTGTTTGAGCGCATCCGGCATCAACCCGTTCTCGTTCAGGTCCATGGCAAAAGCGATCACCGAGGCCGTGGAGGTGGTGTCCAGGCCCAGCCGGTTGCACAGGTTGTCCAGCCGGACAATGGCTGCCATGTCCGAGAGTCCGCATTTGGGGCCGAAATTGATGACCGGCTCGAATTCCGGCCGGGTGGAGACATTCTCCGGGTTTGCCGGATCCATCACCAGGTCGGCCTTGCACTGGACCGGGCATTTGGCGCACCCGGAGGATCGGATTACTTTTTTTGCCAGTTTCCGGCCGTCAATGGCATCGATGTCTGCCACACCGATCCGGGTGTAGTTTCTGGCACCCATGATACCGAAATCATTGGCCCACGACAGATATCCGGCCCCGCCGAACCGGGAAAAAAAGGAAAATTCCGGGGCGGTTTTCACCAGCCCGGCATAGGTGCTCACCGCGTCTTTCTTTAAGGGGGTGTCGGCGGGCAGGTGTTTGTGGGATCCTCTGGCAATGACGATGGCTTTGAGGTGTTTGGCGCCCATGACCGCGCCCAGGCCGGTGCGGCCGGCGGCATGATCCTTTTCCGTCATGATGGCGGCGAACCGGACCTGGTTTTCCCCTGCCGGCCCGATGGCCAGTATCCGGACTTTTTCAGACCGGTGGATCTGCCGGAGCCGGTCCTGGACCGCCAGGGCATCCAGTCCCCACAGGTCTTTTGCGGGCAGAAGCCGTGCCGTGGCCGGGCCCACATAAAGATAGACCGGTTCAGCGGATGCACCGCAGATGATAACGGATCCCAGGTTGCAGGACCGCAGCCAGACACCGGCGTACCCGCCGATGTTCGAGCTGCCCAGGATGCCGGTCAGCGGGGACAGGGCGTTCACATGGAGCCTGGCGCTGCAAGGGGCCGCAGAACCGGTGAGCAGGCCGGCGGAAATGAGCAGCCGGTTGTCCGGCCCCAACGGGTCGATGCCGGGTTTCAGATGATGCCACAGGTACCAGGCATTGAATCCCCGGCCCCCGAAAAACGGCTGGGCCGCATCCGGATACGCCTGATAACGGCAGGTCTGCCGGGTCAAATCCACCGTCAGCACCCGTCCGAACCGCTGGGAGGGCATCACGGTTGTTTCTGTCTGATTGTCATGGGAGTCCATCTTGATTGAACCGCCTGCCGCTGTCTTCATTTATGCGGACTGTATCATTTTACAGCAGTGGGATCAAACCGTTTTCTGCTTTATTTTCATATTCTGCAATGGCTCCCATTCAAGAATATGGGTAAAGTCACCGGCCAGTTTCTGGTGGCTGATGATGACCAGAATCCCATGCTTCTGGTGCTGCCGGAGCATGATCAGCAGCCGGTCTGCCGTGGGGCGGTCCAGACCCTCGAAAGGTTCGTCCAGAATCAGGATGGGCGGTGCGAAAAGCAGCAGCCGGGCCAGGCAGACCCGCCGGGCCTGGCCGCCGGACAGACCCGTGCCGTATTCGCCGATGGGGGTGTCCAGCCCCCGGGGCAGCTGCCGGGCCCATTCTGCCAGTGCCACGCGGTCCAGGATTTTCCACAGGACGGCATCATCCGCATCCGGTTTGGCCAGGCGCAGGTTTTCTGCAAGGGTCATGGGAAACAGGTAAAGCTCCTGGTCCAGCAGCCCCACCTGGCGGCGCAGGGCGGTTTCATCAACGGCGGAAATAGGTGTTCCATTGATCCGCACATCCCCTTGTATGGGGGCCAGCCACCCTGCCATTACGGCAGCCAGGGTGGATTTGCCGCAGCCTGACGGGCCCTGGATCCACAGGGTATCGCCCTGGTGCAGGGAAAAAGAGATATTGTCCGGCCCTGTCAGGGCCTGTCCCTGCCGGGCGCTGACCCGGTCAAGATCCAGCCGGGGGGCACCGGAGAGCTGAACCGTGCCGCCGGTTTCTTCCGGCATGTCCAGCAGTTGCTTGAGCCGCTGCTGTGCCCCCCGGGTGAATCCCAGGGCCTGAAATGTCTGGGAAAGGGGCGCCATCACTTCTGAAAACCCCAGCATTATACAGCAGATGCCGGCCAGCAGTGCCGGCGAAACGGTTTCAGCAAAAACAGCTGCCGCACCTTGAGAAAGAATCAGCCACAGGCCCAGGGACAGGACAAGAAGAATCACTGCCTGGGAAAAAATGCCGATGCACTGCAGGTGCCATCGGCTTTTTTCCAGGGCATGATCCATGTCCTGCAACCGCTTCAGCCGGTCTGCCATGGCACCGGTGGTTCGTAAAGTGATGAGGCCGGCCAGGGTTTCGGTTAAAAACTGTCTGCGCTTTCCCGCCCTCCGGGTCTGGGAGATGGCCAGGGTCTGGGCCAGCGGAGAGATTGCGGCCGGCAGCAGGACAAAAATCAGGAGCATGGCGAAAACAAAAATCACGGAGAAAATTTCTGACACAAAGAACAGCAAAGAGGCAAACACACTTCCCAGAAAAAAGGCCCAGATCCAGGGAGCCAGTCCCCGCAGGGGCCACTGGTCCAGAAGATCGATGTCTGCCAGCATGCGCTGCATCAGATCACCGGACCCGAAATCCCCGAGGCGGAACCGGGTCATGCGGGACAGGCCGTCAAACACGGTCAACCTCAGGTGTTGCAGCAGTTTGAGTATCCCGTTATGGGAAACGATGCGTTCGCCATACAGGGCCAGGGTCCGGGTGATGGCCAGCAGGCGGATGAATGCGGCCGGCTGCAGAAAATTGAAGGTATGCACGGTTGCCAGGCTGAGTCCTGCCACGCCCGCAGCCGTGATGAACCACCCGGATGCCGCCAGCAGCAGGGCGGCGGATCCCAGACCCACTGTCCCCAGAATCAGGCCCAGATATCCCATGGCACCCTGGCGGAACAACAGAAATCCAAGGGACAGCAGCGGTTTTTTATGGACAGGTTTCATGGGAGAATGTCTCTTTGCCGGTGATACGGCCGTTGTCTATTTTTACAAGGGTATCCAGCCACTCGAGCCCTTCCAGATGATGGGCCGCCAGAATCAGGGTTCTGCCCCGGCTGACCTGCCCCACATGGCGGCGGACGGCTGCGGCGGTATAAGGATCCAGGTGGGCCCCGGGTTCATCCAGAATCCAGAGCCAGGCATCCTGAAGCAGGGCACGGGCCAGGGCCAGCCGCTGCAGCTGTCCGCCTGAAAATCCCCGGCCCCCTTCTCCAAGGGCGGTGTGGATGCCTTCGGGCAGGGGGGCAATAAAGGGCCAGGCCCCGGCGGCCTGCAGCGCCTGCCTCAGATCAGGATCCCCGGCATGGGGATTGGCCAGACGCAGGTTTTCGGCCACGGTTCCGGAAAACCATTCAGGCCGCTGTCCCAGCCAGGCAATCCGGGTTCGAAACAGGTCCGGGTTCAGAGAGTCCAACGGCTGCCCGTCCACCATGATCCGTCCTTGAGAGGGACGGTCAAATCCCAGAATCAGGTGGAGCAGGCTGGTTTTTCCGCTGCCGCTGGGACCCACCAGGCCCACCCGCTCCCCGGGTGAAATGTTCAGATGGATGTTTTGCAGCACCTTGTTCCGGCCAACGGGCTGCCAGGTCACATTCTCCATGCAGATGCCGGGGGGCCCTGCGGGCAGCCAGATGCGGGTTCCGGCCTGAAAGCAGGGTTTCCCGGCAGTTATCAGCGGCATCAGAGAGACGGCAGCGGCCATGGCCTGGGCCTTTGCATGGTAATCGGTTCCCAGACGGCGCAGCGCCATGTAAAATTCAGGAATCAGAAGCAGGATAAAAAGGGCGGCATTCAGCGGAACAGGAGTGGTTCCCCGGGCCCAGGGCACATACCCCAGAAGCCCCATGCCCAGGTAAACCGCTGCAAGGGCGATGCCTAAAGACGCAAACAGTTCCAGAACGGCAGCCGATAGAAACGCCATGCGCAGGACCGCCAGGGTTTTTTTCCTGAAGCGGTCGGATGCGTCTTCCAGAACGCTTCTGGCCGGTGGTACCGCATTCAGCTGCCGCAGCACCGGCATTGCCTGCAAAAATGTCCGGATACGGTCCGCCAGCAGGGAAAGGGCCTGGAACTGCCTGCGCCCGGCACGGACCGCCTCGTTTCCCACCAGGTGCATGAAAAAAGGAATCAATGGGGCGGTGGCCGCCAGGAGCGCTGCCACCAGAAAGCTGTGGGGCAGAACAGCCATCACTATGATGAGCGGGGTGATCACAGCCAGGATTTTCTGGGGCAGATACCGAACGATATAATCATCCATGGCATCCACCTGTTCCAGGACCATGGCGGACAGGCTCCCGTCCCCTGCGATGCGGCTCCGGTGCGGACCGG
>DATHSR010000479.1:0-7828 GCA_035464035.1 Desulfotignum sp.
TTCTCGACCGCGATGTTCACCCAGGGGATCACGGAAATACAAAAGAAAAATCTCACCGAGGCCATCTATGCGCTGCCTGCGTTCATCGACGGTAACGCCAATCTCATGGAGGCGGCCTACCGCATGCTCCATGAAGACCAGCGGCGCCTGCTGGTGACACTGGCGGGAAAAATCGTGGGGATTATCCGGGAACAGGACCTGTTTTTTGAGATGGAAAGAATTCTGAAGCAGTGAATGACAATACAGATTTCAGCCGGAGTCGTCTTCAATTTTCTCCATGTGTAAAAAAAACGGACATGTTTTCTTGCGGATCCGGATCCAGATACCGGCGCCACCCGGTTGCATTCAGAGAAAAAAAGCGGGTGGAAAAGACATTGTTTTTTAAATCAGCCAGTTATCTTTATTTTAAAGAAAGTCTTTACCTTCGGCACACTAATTGAAATACAGAAAATCAAAAGCCGGTAGTACCGGATTTTTTCTACAAACCCTGACGGTATGATATGGAGGAACAATCATGAAAAAATCAGTAATTAAATGGTGTGTGATGGGTTTTCTGATGGTGTCGGGCCTGTTTTTGGGGACGGCTGCGGCAGCTGATCAGACCCTGAGCTACAGCTCATCGGCCCAGGTGTTCGAGGCGTTTGAAAATTCCAGACTCAACACCTTCACGCAGGAGACCGGGATTGCCATTGACCTGTTTGTGGCATCATCCCAGTCATGTGTTTACCGGTTGCTGCAGGGCATGACCGATGTGGCCAGTTCGGTCCGGCCGCTGTCCCAGCGGGAAAAGGACTTCGGATTGGTGGCCTTTCCGTTTGCCAAAGATCCCCTGGCGGTGATCACTCATAAATCTACCCCTGTGGATGCATTGACCTCGGAGCAGCTCCAGATGATCTTTTCAGGCGGTGCCGCCAACTGGAAGGAAGTGGGCGGGCCGGATCTGGCGATCACCCTGGTGGTGCCGGGTGAAGAAACCGGTGCCCATAAAAACTTCAGGCGGCAGGTGATGCGCCACATGGATGTCCAGTATCATTATATGACCTACACGTCCACCCGGGTGCTGGAAGCCATTGAATCACTGCCCCCGGGTGCGGTATCCTTTATTTCCAGGGGTGCCCAGATCACCCACCCCCAGGTGAAGGTGGTACAGATTGACGGCAAAATGCCCGGGGATGCCGACTATCCTTACTACCAGATATTCAATCTGGTGACCAAAGGCGAACCCGCCGGTACGGTCAAAACCTTTGTGGAATTTATCACCTCTGACAAGGGCGCGGCGTTGATCCGGGAAAGAGGCATGCTGCCTGTTGAGTGATGTCTGGCTGTGTACCGCCCCTTTTCCCTGCAGATCAGGGGCGATAAAAAAGGCCTGTATTTTTTCATTCGTTCATGACAATACCCCGGCGCTGCAGCAGACTGCCTTCGGACAGAAACAGGCGGGTCAGGGCGATGCGGTAATTGATCACTGACCGCACTTCGGCAATCTGGCTGACCAGCAGGTCCCGCTGGGCCTGGGCCACTAAAAGGGCGGTGCCGGCGCCCACATTGAACCGTTCGATTTCCGCCTGCACGGTCTGCTCTTCAGACCGGCGGGTGACCCGGGAGGCAAAGATCTGCTGCCGTGCCCGTTCAATTTCATTGACCGCCAGCCGGACATCCAGATGGATAGTCCGGCTCAGATTCTCAAGGGCCGCCGCCGCCTGTTGATGGGTGGCCACGGCGGCCTGATGCCGGGCTCTGGCAGACCGGTTTTTCACAAACCGGCTCAACGCCAGGCCGGCAAAGATCTCATAGTCGCTGTTGTACAGTGACTGGAGGGCGTCTGAAGAACGGCTGAACCTGGCGAACCCCAGGTCCATGAAAAAATCCAGCCGGGGCAGCAGGCCGTTTTGCGTGATGATGGTTTCCAGTCGGTTCTGCTGCATGCGCACCCGGGCTTCGGCCAGGTCGGGCCGCAGCTTCAGGGCCAGGGCGGCGCGGTCGTCGGTGTCTGTCACAGGGTCCGGGTCGATGGCCGGGTCGCTGGCTGGGAGCACCGGCCGTTCCAGATGATGGGTGCCGCCCGGATCAATCAGGTGCAGCAGGTTCAGCCGAAACGCTTCCACCTGATTGGCGGAGTCGATCAGGGCCTGTTCCCGCCGGGCCACCTCCGACTGCACGGCGGCCTGTTCATTGCGCGGCAGCACCCCCACATCGATCTGGTGCTGGACATCGGTCTGCTGTTTTTTGGAGACCGCCAGGGACCGCTCCACAATGGCATGCTCCTGGCGGGCCAGGACATATCGCCAGTAGGCGGTTTCCGTCTCGGCCACCAGGGCCTGGACATAGGCGGTCAGTTCATGGATGCTGGCCCGGGTCTCCAGCTCGCTCTGCCGGATCGCCACCATCCCGCCGGCGGGTCCGGCACCCTGGAGCAGGGCCTGGGTCATTGACAGGGTGAGCCGGGTTTTGTCCGGATCTGCGGTTCTTGGGGCCCGGTCCTGTTCATGGGCGGCCTCGGCCGCTACCGTGGTGCCGAAGGGCAGGGTCCGGCGGACCCCCGCTGCCGCATTGACGGTGACATCTTCAGATTCCAATCGATCGGATACTCGGGCAACACCGATTCTTGCGAACAGTTCGGGATCATACCGCCCTTTTTCCATCTGCTCAAACGCACCGGCGATGACCGGGCCCAGCTGCCGGGTTTTCAGATCCTGGTTGTGGGCCAAAGACAGCATCACCGCCTGTTCCACAGACAATGTCAGGTCCTGTGTTTCACCGGATGGCAGTCGCAGCGACTCCGGTGGACTTTCCACGGTAAAGGCAAAGGGTCCCCTGGCGTCCGCGGGTTCCCGGATCTGTGCCGGGAGGTGACGTTCCAGATCGTACCGGCCTGTTTTGTCCGGATCTGCCAGCACACAACCGGAAAGCAGCCACACCAGCAAAAGGCCTGACAACAGCCCGAAGGCAGAAACAGGAAGGTTTTTTTTCATGGGTGAACCTTTCGTGGATCCGGGTGAAACAGAGAATAGATCACCGGGATGATCACCAGGGTGATCACGGTGGCGCCGGTGAGTCCGCCGACCACGGCCCGGGCCAGCGGGGCCTGGGCGTCCGCTCCCTCACCGATGCCCAGGGCCAGGGGCATCAGTCCCAGGATGGTGGTCAGGCTGGTCATGAGAATGGGCCGCAGCCGACGCCGTCCGGCTTCCATCACCGCCTCGTTCACCGGCATGCCCTGGCGGGAGAGCCGGCTGGACTGGTCCACCAGCAGGATGGCATTGTTGACCACAATCCCGCCCAGCATGATGCAGCCGATATAGGACTGGACATTGAGGGTGGTCTGGGTCAGATACAGCGTGACCAGTACCCCGATGGCGGCCATGGGAACCGAAAACATCACCACCAGGGGGTTGACCAGAGATTCATACTGGCAGGCCATGACCATGTATACCAGAACCAGTGCCAGTATCAGGGAAATAGCCAGATCCCGGAACGCTTTCTGCTGTTCTTCGAAATCACCGGCCACCACCAGGTCATATCCCACCGGCCGGGGAATTTCAGACAGGCCGCCGAAGACCTCTGCCGCCACAGATCCCAGGTCCCGGCCGGCGATGTTTGCGGAAACAGTGATGGTCCGCTGCTGATCCTTGCGATGGATCAACAGCGGTCCCCACCCCGGGCTGACGGACACCAGGTTCCGGATCGCCACCTGATGTCCTGATGCCGTGGTCAGGGTCAGGTCCAGAATGTCGTCGAGACTGCGGGTTTCCACATCCTTGAGCTGGACAAAGATCCGGTAGGAATCGCCGCTGGTCTGGTATTCGCCGGCCCTGGAACCGGCCACGGCCGTGGAGATGATATCGGTGACGTCCTTGACGCTGAGCCCTAAGTCCGCCGCCTTGTCCCGGTCCACTTGAATTTCCCTCTGGGGAATGCCGGCCTCCCGGCTGAGGGTCACGTCCGTTATTCCCGGCACCTTTTCGATGATTTTGGCGGCCCTGGCTGCCAGGGTTTCCAGAATATCCAGATCAAATCCCCGGACCTCCACACTCAAACCGTCTTCACCGCCAAGAATCCGGTCCAGAAGAAACTGACCCTGGGGTGCCCGGGTCCGGATCTCCATGCCCGGTATCTGATCGGCCAGCCGCTGGCGCAGGTCCTGGGCGATCTCCACATTGGACCGGGTCCGCCGGGCCGAAGGGGTCAGCGATATGCGGATTTCAGTTTTGGCGGAACTGCCGGGCCGGTAACCGGACGCCCCGACACTGACCACCGAGGAGACCATTTCAGGCACCGCCGGAAACACCATGGATTCCACCAGCCGGCTCTGGCGGTCCACCAGATCCAGCCGGGTGCCCACCTCCATTTCTCCGGTGATCCGCACTTCTCCTTCATCACTGGGGGGCAGGAACTCCGTGCCGATCCTGGGAATCAGCATCAGGGCGCACCCTAAAAGCGCGACGGCGACGCCCAGGGTGACCCCCCGTTGCGCCATGGCCTTGTTCAGAATACCGGTATAGATGCATGACAGGTTCAGGAAAAAGGATTCAGACAGGGAAAAGAACAGCGAAATCATGGATCCGGAGTTCCCTCTTTTTTTAATGCCCAGCAGTTTGGACATCATCATGGGAACCAGAGACAGCGCCACCAGCAGCGAACAGGTCAGCGAGAAAATGATCACATAGGCCATTTCCGTGAACAGGACGCCGGATACCCCCCGGACAAAGATCAAAGGCAGAAAGATGACCAGGGTGGTGACGGTACTGGCCAGGATGGCCGGAGCCACCTCCATGGCACCTTCCATGGCGGCCGCTTCGGGTGGTCTGTCATGTTCATCCCGGTGCCGGAAAATATTTTCCATCACCACAATGGAGTTGTCCACCATCATTCCCACCCCCAGGGCCAGCCCTCCTAAAGTCATCAGGTTGATGGTGAACCCGAAAAAAAACATCAACGTAAAGGTGGCCAGCATGGAGATAGGGATGGCCAGGGAGATGACCACGGTGCTGCGGACGGCTCTCAGGAAGAACAAAAGGATCAGAATGGCCAGCCCTCCGCCGTAAAGCACGGACCGTGCCACATTGGCGATGGAGCGCTCAATGAAATTGCCCTGATCGATGACCGGAACGATGGTCACCTGGGGCATGGCCGCATTCACTGCGTCAATCTCTTCCAGAACCCGTCTGGAGACCTCCACGGTGTTGGCCTGGGCCTGTTTCCGGATGGCCACCCGGATGCCCGGCTCTCCATTCACCCGGATGATCCGGGTCAGTTTCTGGTAGGTATCTTTCACCTGGGCCACCTGATCTAAGGTGACGGCGGCGCCGTCCTGATGGGCCACCACGGTACTGCGGATCTGGTCCAGATGGGTGAATTGTGCCGGGGCCCGCAGCTGGATTTCATAAAGGCCCTGTTCCAGTTTGCCGGCCGGCTGGTCCAGGTTGGCCCGGGTCACAGCCTGGATGATACGGTCTAAGGGCAGTCCTAACGCCATAATCCGGTCCGGGTCCAGCTCGATACGGATCTCCCGGTTGAATCCGCCCCACACATCCACCTGGGCCACCCCCGGGATTCGGGAAAACCGGTACCGGATCTGATCCTCGATGAGCTCGGTCAGGTCAACCGGGTCCAGCTGGCTGGAAATGCCTAGCAGCACCACCGGAAAGCTGCCGATATCAAATTTTCTGATTCTGGGTGGGACAATATCGTCGGGTAGCTCATTGATCTCTTCTTCAATGGCGGACCGGACATCCAGGGCGGCAATGTCGATATTGGTCCCCCAGGCAAAGCGGACCTGAACATTGCTGCGGCCCTCAGAGGAGTCTGACATGATCTCTTCGATGCCCGGCACAGTGGCCACGATCTCTTCGATCTTCTGGGTGACCTGCCGTTCCATTATTTCAGGGCTGGCCCCTTCAAATTCCGTGCGGATGGTCAACGTGGGCAGTTCGATGTCCGGGAGCATGTCAATCTGCAGCCGGCTCAAGGAAACCGAACCGATCACCAGTACCATGAGAAAGACCATGGTGATGAAAACCGGCCGGTGAACGCTGAATCCGGGCAGGTGCATGCTAGATTTCCCGGCCGGGTATCCGGATCAGGGAGCCGTGATCCAGCATCTGATGGCCGAGGGTGACCACCTGTCCTGTCAGATTTTCCCCCAGGATCTGGACCCTGCCGCTCTGGCGGATCCCGGTGACAACCGGGTGCCAGGACACTTTTTTTTCATCCGGAGAAACCAGGAAGACGCCAGTTTCATGGTTGCGGGTCACCAGGGCCGTTTCGGGAACCATCAGGGCATCGGCCACCTGGTCCAGTATCACGGAAACCCGGACAAACATCCCGGGCTTGAGGCGCAGTTCCGGGTTGGCGACCCGGACTTCCACCCGGGCCTGGCGGGTCTGGGTTCTGAATACCGGTGAAATACGCACAATGTTGCCCTGAAAGGATTTGCCGGGAAAGGCATCGGTGGAAAGATCCGCCGGTTGACCGATTTCAAGCCGGCCGTAATCTTTTTCCGTAACAAACAGAACCGCCAGCAGCGGATCCAGTTCCACAATGGATACCAGCGGGGCGTTGGCGGAAACCGTATCGCCTTCAGTCACAAATTTTTCAGCCATGAAACGGATGTCGCTGCCGCCGGTCCAGTCTGCAAACACCGTTGTATATCCCAGCCGGATCCGGGCGGTTTCCAGTTGGGCCCGGGCTTTCAAGACCTGGGCCTGGGCCATTTCACCCCGGGCCTGGGCCGCCAGCCAGTCTGCCCGGGCCGCATCCACCTGGGAGGCGGAAGAGACGCCCCGTTCTTTGAGCGTCTCCATCCGGTCCAGTTCCCGCTGGGCGATTTTTCCGGCATTTTCAGCGCCGGTGAGGTCGGCGTTGGCTACGGCCAGGTCCGCTTCCGCCTGGGCCACTGCCTGTATATATTCATCATTGTCCAGCCGGGCCACCTCCTGTCTCCGGATGACAGGATCTCCCATTTCCACGGCCAGGTATTCCACCCGTCCGCTGACCTTGGGTGCCACCAGAAATTCTGCGCCCGATTCCAGGGTCCCGCTGAATGTGCGGCGCAATGCCATGGGTCCTTGCTCGATTGCCGCAGTTTCCACCGGTGCGGCCCAGGTTTCTTTGCTGCGGGGGCCCGGATCTTTTTTATCGACCCATGGGCCTGTCAAAAAAAAATAGATGCCCAGGACCAGCACCGGGATCAGCAGCCATTTGAGCATTCGATGCATCATCGAGTCACCCCGCCGGTTTCATCCAGTTCCCGAAAAGATCTCCATCAGGCAATTTTCCGCAACACCCTGGAGGCCCAGGCACTGTCTTTCATCCGATCTTTGAGGCTGGTGGCCAGGCGGGACAGTTTCCGGGTGTCGGTTGCTGTTGCCTCTGCCTGGGAAAAGATCTGGGATGCGAGGCCGGTATCTGCAAGAAGTATCCGGGCGGTCTCGGCCAGAAACAGCAGGTCATCAAATCCGGTCAGTTTTTTGCGTGCCGAAATGACGATACGGGTCACAAAAGAGTTGTCGGCACTCTGGCCGTGAACCAGACTGATCAGCCGGGCATAGGATACTTTGTCCGTGCACTGGGCCTCTGCGGCCTCATACAGGGCAATGGCTTTTTCCCGGTCATCCAGCAGCCGCAGATATGCGCCTGCCACCAGGGTGTATTCGTTGAGGGTGTCAGATTGTGCTTCAGCCCGGGCCAGAAGATCTTTGGCCCAGTCCCTGTCATTGAGTTTCTCTGCTGCGACCGCTGCCAGTTTCACCAGATCGCTGTTATCAGTGCTTTGCTTTTCAACATCCTTGTAAATGTCTTTGATCCAGGCGTCATCCTTGAGGGTGGC
>DATHSR010000480.1:0-6715 GCA_035464035.1 Desulfotignum sp.
CCCTGAAAAAACAGCAGGAACAGATCCTGTCCTATCACGACACGGTCCAGGCCCTGGCGGCGGAGACCCGGCCCCTGTTTGAAGCAGAACCGTTGTGCCTGGTGAACACCGAAGTGAACTCCGGCAATTTTCTCATCAGCCCGGACCGGGCCTGCCTGGTGGACTGGGAAAAAGCCGTGGTCTCCTGCCGGTACCAGGACCTGGGCCACTTCATGGTCCCCACCACCACGCTGTGGAAGACCGACACCGTTCTGAGCCGGGAAGACCGGCAACGCTTTCTGTCCGCCTATCACCGTGATGCCTGCCCGGACATGCGGCTTGAGGATCTGAAGGAAAAATCCCTAGTCATGGAAAAAACCATCCTGCTGCGGGCCCTGTCCTGGTGCTTCATGGCCTGGTATGAATACACGCAGACAGACCGGCCCATCCGGAACCCGGACACCTTTGCCAAAATTGAGCAGTATCTCTCGGATATCCCATGGATATTACACTCCGTCACATAGGCAAGTCCTATAAAAACCAGCCGGTTCTGGAATCCATCGGCTTTACGGTGGGCCCCAGGGAACTGGTTTCCATTGTAGGGCCGTCCGGTGCGGGCAAAACCACCCTGCTCAACATCATCGCCGGACTGGAGATTCCGGACAAAGGGCAGGTGATATTTTCCGAACCCGTGAACAAACACCACCCGGTGATCATCGTGTTTCAGGATTATGTCCTGTTTCCCGCCATGACGGTGAGAGACAATATCGGATTCGGGCTCAAGACCCGGCACCTGAAAAAACCGCAGATCAAAGAACAGGTGGACCGGATGCTGGAGTATTTTCAGCTGATCCCCCAGGCGGACCAGTATCCGGCCCAGCTGTCCGCCGGCCAGAAACAGCGGACGGCCATTGCCAGGGCCATGATCGTGAACCCGGCGGTGCTGCTGCTGGATGAACCCTTTGCCAACCTGGACCGGAACCTGAAAATGGAGACCGCCCGGTTCATCCGCACCACCCAGCAGGTGTTCGGTATTCCCACCATCAGTGTCACCCACGACCTGGAAGAGGCCTTTGCCATGTCCGACCGCATCGGGGTGCTCCTGGACAGGCGGCTCCAGCAGTTCGACACCCCCCGGCAGGTGTATTTCAATTCTGCCACGCCCGCGGTGGCCCGGTTTCTGGGCCCGGTGAACGAAATTCCGCCGTCGCTGTTCCCGTCGCTTAAGGTGGATGAAGCCGTTGCCGGCCCCCTGAAAGGCAGAACGCTTCCGGCCCGGCCCGAAAACCTGGTCATCATTGCAGACCCTCATGGATTGGGCCGCATCACGGACAAAACCTTTGCCGGCCACTACACGGTGTATGGGGTGACAGCGGGCAGCCACGCCTACACCATATACAGCCAGAACGACCGGTTTGAAAAAGGCCAGCCGGTGTCCCTGCGGTACCGGCCGTTTTAACCTGTGAGGTGTGATCCGGTTTTCCCCACGGACGGGTCACATCCTTAAGCTGAAAGGAGAATTTATGACCCTGCGATGGAACCTCATCCCTTTGCTGGCGATCCTGGTGCTGCCGTTTTTTCATCTGTTTGCCCTGCCGGCCCGGGCATCCAGTACTCTCCTGGACACCCCGTTTGAACAGATCCGGGAACAGGCCCGGGGCACCCGGGTCCAGTGGTACATGTACGGCGGATGGGCCCATGTCAACGCCTGGGTGGATACCTGGGTGGCCCGGGAGATGAAGCAGCGGTATGACATTGAAGTGAAACGGGTGCCCATGGACGCCGGTGTGTTTGTCAACAAGCTGCTCAACGAAAAAGCGGCAGGCAAAAGCACCGGTACCATCGATCTGCTGTGGATCAACGGAGAAAACTTTAAAAACGCGAAACAGGCCGGCCTGCTGTTCGGCCCTTTTGCCGGGCACCTGCCCAATGTGCAGCAGTATGTGGACCCGGACAGCATCACCCATGATTTCGGGTTTCCGGTGGAGGGATTTGAAGCCCCTTACGGCCGGGCCCAGTTTGTGTTTGAATATGACACCGCCCGGATGGACACCCCGCCTCAGACCGTTGCCGCACTCAAACAGTGGATCATGGACCACCCCGGCCGGTTCACCTATCCCCAGCCTCCGGACTTCACCGGCTCCGCCTTTATCCGCCACATCCTCTATGCGGTCACCGGCGGGCATGAACAATATATGGCCGGGTGGGACCCGGACCTGTACGAAAAAAACGCCCCCTTGTTATGGGACTGGCTCAACCAGGTCCAGCCGTTTCTGTGGCAGAAAGGCAGGACCTATCCCAGGGACAGCGCGCTGCTGGACACCCTGTTTGCCAGGGGCGAGGTGGACCTGGGAATGTCCTATCATCCGCCCCATGCCCAGAACATGATCATCGAAGGCAGCTACCCGGACACGGTCCGAACCTTTGTGCTGACAGACGGATCCATTTTCAACACCCATTTCACCGCCATTCCCTTCAACGCCCCCAACAAGGCCGGGGCCATGGTGCTGGCGGATTTTCTGGTCTCCGTGGATGCCCAGGTATCCAAATTCAAACCGGAAAACTGGGGGGATTTCACGGTCCTGGATCTGGAACGGCTCAATCCGTCTGACCGGCAGCGTTTTGAAGCGGTGGAGCTGGGACCGGCCACCCTGACACCGGATCAGCTTGCCAAGACAGCGGTGCCTGAAATCCCGGCCCCTTATCTGGAAGCCCTGGAAAGGGACTGGAAAACCCATGTCCTGGACAAGTAACCCGCAGCATCACCCCCTTGGGCTGATCCTGAAACTCAGCCCGCTGATGCTGCCCTTTGGGGTGCTGTTCTGCGGGGGGGTGTTTCTGACGGTATGCCAGTCTTTAGGGATCTTCACCCCCCTGCCCCATGCCGGCGGTATCCTGGATGCATATGCAGCCATCCTGTCCGACCCCTCCTTTTTCGCTTCCTTTGGATTTTCTCTGGGGGTGGCCCTGGTGTCTGCCGCAGGCTCGGTGGCCGCCGGCACGTTTCTGGCCTACCGGGTCTGGAAACTGCCGAAAACCCTGGCCGGGGCAGCCCTGGTGTACAAAATCCCGCTGATTCTGCCCCACATTGCCGTGGCATTCGTGGTGCTGGTCTTCTGGAGCCGGTCCGGCATCCTGGCTTCTTTGGCCTTCCACCTGGGCCTGATCCAGTCCATGCAGGATTTTCCCAATGTCCTATACTCCGGCTGGGGAGTGGGCATGGTCCTGGCCTATACCCTCAAAGGCACCCCCTTTGCCATGCTGCTGATCCTGGCCCTGCTGGTGCGGTTCGATATCCGGCAGATCCAGACCGCGGCCATGCTGGGGGCATCAAGATCGCGCATCTTTTTTGCCATTGTGCTGCCACGGCTGGCCCCGGCGTTGCACACCAGTTTCATCATCCTGTTTCTTTACAGCTTCGGGGCGTTCGACATCCCCTACATCTTAAGCGAAAGCCGGCCCGGCATGCTCAGTCTCCATGTCTTTGACCTGTATTTCAGGCATGACCTGGCCAGGCGGCCCGAAGCCATGGCCATCCTGACAGTGATGTTCTGCTTTGCCGTGCTGTTCATCATTGCCTACGCCAAAACCGTCACCCGCCTGGAAAACGGGGTCCGAAAACTGTGAAACCCTCCCATCCGGCCGCCCATATCCTGTTTCTGGTGCTGCTGTTCAGCCTGTTCGCCCTGCCCGCCGGGATCCTGGTGCTGGTGGGCCTGGCCCCGGGCTGGCGGTTCCCGGACCTGTGGCCGGAACAGTTTTCTCTTGCCGGCATTGAATTTCTGATCACCCACAAAGATCAGATTGTTTCATCTCTGGCTGCCTCGTTTTTATATTCGCTGGCCACGGTGTTCGTCACCTTGGGGATGTGCCTGACCCCGGCGGCCGCATTCGCCCGGCAGAAATTTGCCGGCAAACGGCTCCTGGAGGCCCTGCTGCTCACCCCGGCCCTGGTGCCGCCCATGACCTTTGCCATGGGCCTGCATGTGGTGTTCATCAAACTGGCCCTGGCCGACACCGTGGCCGGTGTGGTCCTGATCCTGGCCCTGTTCAGCTACCCATACATGTTCCGGGCCCTGGTGGCGGGGTTCCAGGCCATGGGGGAAGAATACCGCATCTGTGCAAAAAACCTGGGGGCCGGAAATTTCGCCGTCTTCCGGCAGGTGGAACTGCCGCTGCTGGTGCCGGCCATGATCGCGGGCGGCAGCGTGGTATTTCTGGTGGCGTTCTCCGAATATTTTCTGGTGTTTCTCATGGGCGGGGGCAATGTGCCTTCCTTTACCGGGTTCCTGATGCCGCTGCTCTCCTCCTCCAACCGGTCCCTGGCAGCGGTTCTGACCCTGATCTTTCTGCTGCTGCCCATTCTTCTGTTCTTCGCTCTGGACCTGTCGTTGATGCGAACCTACCGCAAAAAAGGCATGGTCTGAATCAGATCCGGTTTGTCACGGTTATGAATTTTCTTCATACCTTTTCATGAAAACAATGCGTTAGCCAGGCATGGACATTATATGATATTCTCATGACAGGTAAAAAAGGGTCAATAATTCCAGCCAAGGAGAGCCAAGAATGACACTTGCATTCAACCATGAGACCTGTTCCGGATGCCGGACCTGCGAACTGGTGTGTTCATTGCAGAACCTGAAAATCATCAATCCGTCAAAGGCGATGCTGCGGGTGACGGCTCAGTTTCCAGAGCCCGGCCGGTATGACGTCAAAATCTGCAACCAGTGCGGAGAGTGCGCCCAGGCCTGTCCCACCGAAGCGATCCATCGGGTCAAGGGGACCTGGCGCATCGACCTGAAAAAGTGCGACGGCTGCCTGGCCTGTGTTTCCGCCTGCCCGGAACACGTGATGAAAGTGGATGACACCGGTATGCCCTACAAATGCATCAACTGCCGGCAGTGCGTGGAAGTGTGTCCCCGGGATGCACTCAGCTTCAACTAGAAAAACACGGAGGACCATCATGTTATACGGATATGCAGGACACACCCTCAGGATCGATCTGAGCACCGGCATTATAGAAAAAGAACCACTCAAACAGGAATGGGTGGATGAATACATCGGAGGCCGGGGATTTACCGCCAGAATTCTGTACGATGAAATTCCGCCCGGCGCAGATCCCCTGGGGCCGGAAAACCGGTTTGTCATTGCCATGGGGCCCTTGAGCGGACTGTTTCTCCCGGCAGCCGGCAAAACCCATTTTGCAGCCAAATCCACGGCCACCGGCGGGTACGGCGACAGCAACATGGGCGGCCATTTCGGGGTGACCATGAAATACGCCGGATATGACGTCACCATATTGACCGGAAAAGCCAAAGAACCCTCCTATATCTTCATTGACAACGACACGGTGGAGATCCGGCCGGCATCCCGCCTGTGGGGCAAAGGCTCCACGGAAGTGGAAGAGATCCTGAAAAACGACCTGGGGCAGGAATTCCAGATTCTGACCATCGGAGAGGCCGGGGAGCGCATGGTCCACTTTGCCTGCATCTCCCATGATTTCGGCCGCCAGGCCGGCCGCACCGGCATCGGCGCGGTTCTGGGATCTAAAAACATCAAGGCCATCGCCGTGCGCGGCACCCAGGACATCCCGGTGTTCGATCCCAAGGGGCTGCTCAAGAAAGGCAAAGCCACCTATGCCGCGTGCCGGGAAAAACCCGGGTTCACGGGCTGGACCCCGGAAGGCACCGCCGGCATCACCAACTGGTGCAATGATGTGGGCGCCCTGCCCACCCGCAACTTTGCCACCTCCCATTGCGATTATGCCGACAAGATCAACGGCAAGGCCATCCTGGACGAGCTGAAAATCACGGACAAGGGGTGTTTTTCCTGCCCCATCCCCTGCGGCAAATACGGGCTGGCAAAAACCAAACTGGGCAGTAAATATGTGGAAGGTCCGGAATACGAGACCCTGGCCCTGGTGGGCAGCAACTGCGAACTTTCCGACATCCATGCCGTGGCCCATGTCAACTGGGTGTGCGACGAACTGGGGCTGGACACCTGCTCGGCCGGAGCCGTCGTCGCATTCGCCCTGGAATGCTTTGAAAAAGGCCTGATCTCAAAAGAACAGATGGGCATGGATGTCGCATGGGGAGACCTGGATTCCATCGTCCATATCCTGGAAAAGATCGCCAAAAGAGAGGGCATCGGCGATGTGCTGGCCAACGGGGTACAGAAGGCCGCAGAAAAGATCGGCGGCGGCAGCGCCAGATTTGCCATCCATGTCAAGGGGCTGGAGTGGACCGGGTATGAATCTCGAAACGCGCCGGGCATGATGCTGGGATACATGACCGCGGATGTGGGGGCCCACCACAACCGGTGCTGGGTTCTGGGATCGGATGTGGCCAATGCCGTGGGCGGCAGCCAGGATGCCAATGTCCATGATCTCATCTCCCAGGGCGCGGATTTCGAGACCATTCCCAAGGCGGACCACAAAAACGTGGTGCCCCTGGTGCTCAAGTCTCAGCATCTGAGGCCGGCATTCGACATCCTGGGCACGTGCCGGCTCCAGTACATGGAGATCGGCCTGGAAACCCATTATTACGAAGAACTCTACTACCACGCCACCGGGAAAAAACTGGACTTCAACAAAGACCTGCTGCACCTGTCCGAAAAGATCTGGCATCTGAACCGGATGTTCAACAAGCGGGAGATCCCGGATTTCGGCAGAAAATACGACTATCCGCCCCCGCGTTTTTACGAAGAAGCCATCCCGTCCGGCCCCAACAAGGGCCAC
>DATHSR010000481.1:0-3251 GCA_035464035.1 Desulfotignum sp.
CTTTCAGGACCGGCGGGTTCATGAAAAAAAAACCGGCCATCCCCAGGATCCCCAGCCGTATTCCATATCGTAACCAGACCCGTTTGTTGAACACGGCAACCCCTTCTTTGGCAGGGGCCGGAAAAATCAAGGCCCCTGCCAGGGGGAGCAGTCCCATGACCATGGGCAGGTGGGACGGGGAAAACACCTGCAGGAAAAACAGCGCTCCCATACCGCCGGCACCGGACCCCAGCAGGTTCACACAATAAAACAAACCGATGCGGTCAACGTTTGTCATGAGCATCATACCGATGGCCAGCCCGCTGAAAAAAAAAGGCAGAAACAGCACCAGGTAAGTGGCGGCAAGTCTCGGCCATTGTCCGGTGTGGGTAAACAGCCGCATCGCATCCAGCCGCAACGGCTCCCATTGAACCAGGGGGATGCACAGGATCATGAACACCCCGGATAACAGCATGGCACCGGCAATCACCGGTTGAACATGTGCCATCATCGTCGAACGTAACAGCGTGATACAGGAGCCGGATGCCCCGAATCCCAGCAGGGCGACCGATATCACCATAAAGGCGAAATGGGACCATTGGGTATTGGAAAAATATCCCATCAACGCCAGCTGAAAACCGATCACCGAAGCGGAAACCAGTCCCAGGGAAATCAGCGGGCAAAAACAGCTATTCTGAAACCGTATCACTGCGGGTAAAGGGAACAAAGCGCACCGGAAAAAGCGCCTGGGTGATCACATCCTCCCCTTTCCGGGTCACCAGCATCAGCTGCTGGGTCATAAACGGGGATCCCACCGGTATTACCATCCTGCCGCCGGGCTTCAACTGGGCCATCAGCGGCGGGGGCACGAATTCCGCAGCCGCGGTCACCACAATGGCGTCAAACGGGGCGAATTCCTCCCACCCATAATACCCGTCCCCATGCCGGATACGGACATTGTCATATGACAGGTCTGCCAGGCGTTTTTCAGCCTGGTCCGCCAGGGGAGCGATGATTTCAACCGAATACACCTGTGCCACAATCTGTGCCAGGACCGCTGCCTGATATCCGGATCCGGTGCCGATTTCCAGGACCCGCTGCCCTTTTTCCGGGCCGATTATCTGGGTCATGTAGCCCACGATATAGGGCTGGGAAATGGTCTGACCGTAACCGATGGGCAGGGGCCGGTCATGGTAGGCATAAGGCTTCTGGGAATCGGGCACAAACAAGTGTCTGGGCACCGCCCGCATGGCATCCAGCGTGGCCGGGTCTGACACGCCCCGGGCCGTGATCTGCCGGGCCACCATCTCATGGCGTTTCTGTTCAAACCCGTGTGCCCAAGCGGCGGACAGGATCACACCAAAACAAATAAAAAAAATCATTTTATTCCGCATCGTATTCTCTCCCCTTGTCGTTGCATTATAAGTAAATTTTTTTTGTCAGGGATGTCAACCTCAAATCCAGATCCTTTTCTCTTGATTATTGTTCACAAGGAACCTGCAAAAAAAGAATTGACATATGTCACCAATCGGTGATATATGGTCGCCTGTCCTGAGACGACCACAATTTTGGAGGAGATGATATGGCGGTCAAAAAATTACCCTTCCGGGACAGACAGGTCACCTGCCAGCGGCTGATTTCCGCCGTGGGAAGCCTGCTGGCTAAAAAAGGCTTCACAGGGCTGGGGATCAATGCTGTGGCCCGGGAAGCCGGGGTGGACAAGGTACTGATCTACCGGTATTTTGACGGCCTGCCCGGACTGATCGCCGCATTTGCCCGACAGGAAGATTTCTGGCCCCCCATCCTGGAACTGGCCGGCAATGACCTGGCATCATTTTCTCAACTGCCCGTGAAAGACAGACTGTCCCGTTTTGCCGCCAATTTCATCCGGGCATTGAAGAAAAGGCCCCTCACCCAGGCCATCATGGCCTGGGAAATGGTTGAACCCAATGAATTGACCAAAGAATTGGAACGGGTCCGGGAAGAAAGCATCCTAACTTTTTTTCAGATGTTTTTTGTCAAGGACAGTTCGGATATTGACCTGCAGGCCCTGATCATGCTGGTAGGCGCCGCCCTCAGTTATCTGGTGATCCGGTCAAACAGCCTCGATGTCTACGGCGGCCTGGACCTGACCACAGACCAGGGATGGCAGCGGATTGAATCGGTTGTGAATCTGATTGTCCAGCAGGTGGTGACCCCGGAATAATATTTTTTACCCATAAAGTCACTGAAAGGTGACTTTATCTCAAGGAGATTTGTCATGGATCGCAGACTTTTTTTAAAAACAGGGCTCACTACCGCTGCCTTCATGGCAGGCGCCCCGGTTTTGATCGCTGGATGCCGCCCCGGGTTAAGGTCCCGATTAACGGCGGAATCGCTGTCTGTCCCCACAGAGATTCCCGGACTGACCTCGGATGGGCACCAGATCCTTCATTATGCCTCCCTGGCTCCCAGCGGCCATAACAGCCAGCCCTGGATTGTCCGCATCAAGGGGCCGGACCACTGGATCATCGGGCTGGATCCGCACCGGCAGCTGTCGGTGGTGGACGGTCACAACTTTGAAGCCCTGCTGTCTATCGGCTCATTCCTGGAAAACCTGGTGCAGGCGGCGGCCGCCTATGGCTACAGGGTCCACCCAGCCACCCTTGCAACGGACCGGTTTGACACGGATGTGGTATCACTCAGACTGGAAAAAACCCGGCCGGAGAAGATGGATCTTCAGCGCCTGGTCTCCCGCAGAACCGTAAAAAGTCATTTTTCAGACAGGCAATTGACCGCTGAAGATGTCACTGCCTTTACCCGTCTGGCCGATGATCACCTGTTCTATTTTCCGGCTGGAACCCGGCATGCCGGCCTCATGGCGGAACAGGCAGTGGAAAATTATATCCTCCAGATGAAAAACACGGAGGCTGTTCAGGAAATGGCCCGGTGGACCCGGCTGAAAAACGCCGACATCACCGCCCGCAGAGACGGACTGACCCCGGACGGCATGGAGATCCACGGGCTGGCCGGCTGGTATGTCCGGCATTTCATGGACCCGGCAGATGTGACCGGCACCACGTTTGTCAACAAGGGGATCGAGAAGATCCGTGGGCTTTCCCAGCAAGGGGCCGGATGGCTGGTGATCACCGGAGATGGCCACACCCCGGCTGATCTTGTCGCCAGCGGCCGCCGGTGCCAGCGCATGGCCCTTGAAGCCAAGGCAAGGAGGGTCGCCATTCACCCCATGTCCCAGACCCTGGAAGAGGACCGGGGTCAAACGCACATCCGAG
>DATHSR010000482.1:0-7857 GCA_035464035.1 Desulfotignum sp.
TGCAAAAAATGCATGGCCTCCCTGTTCACCGACCGGGCCATTGCCTACCGGGAAGAAAAGGGATTTGAACACATGAAGGTGGCCCTCTCTGTAGGTGTCCAAAAGATGGTCCGGTCCGATCTGGCCGGTTCCGGGGTGTTGTTCACCCTGGACACGGATTCCGGATTTCCGGATGTGGTTCTGATAAACGCGGCATGGGGCCTTGGAGAAAATGTGGTTCAGGGGACGGTCAACCCGGATCAGTACACGGTTTTCAAGCCATTTCTGGAAAAGGACGGCATCGATCCGATCATTGAAAAAACACGGGGTTCCAAGGAAAAGAAAATGGTGTATGCCAAAACCAAGCCCACCAAAAACCTGAAGACTTCCAAAGAAGAGCGTGAAACCTATGTGTTGACGAACCGGGAGATCATGCAGCTTGCCCGCTGGGGCGTGGAGATCGAAAACCACTATGATACCCCTATGGACATCGAATGGGCCAAGGACGGGGAACAGGGAGATCTGTTCATTGTCCAGGCCAGGCCTGAAACCGTGCAGTCCCAGAAAACCCAGGGAACCATGAAGACATATATGCTTACACAGGATCCGGGGGAGGGCCTGGTTACGGGCCTGGGTATCGGCCAGGCCATTGCCGCAGGAAAGATCTGTGTGATAGAGAGTGCTGCGCAGATCGATCATTTCCAGGACGGGGCTGTGCTGGTAACCACCATGACAGATCCGGACTGGGTCCCGATCATGAAGCGTGCTGCAGCTATTGTCACTGATCAGGGGGGGCGTACCTCCCATGCGGCCATTGTCAGCCGCGAGCTGGGAATTCCCGCCATTGTCGGGACAGAAAACGGGACACAGATCCTCAGGCAAAACCAGGAAGTGACCGTTTCCTGTGCCAAAGGAGACAAGGGCCATGTGTATGAGGGAAAACTGTCCTTTGAAACAAAGGATCTGAACCTGGCGGATGTTCCGGAAACAAAGACACAAATCATGCTGAATATCGGGGCCCCCCAGGCGGCCATGCGCTGGTGGAAACTGCCCTGCAGGGGGGTGGGCCTGGCCCGCATGGAATACCTGATCAACAATGTGATCAAGATCCATCCGCTGGCCCTGACCCGCTTCGATACGGTTGAAAACAAGGACACCAGAGATAAAATCGAGAAACTGACCTGGGAATATGAGGACAAAACTGCGTATTTTGTGGAGCTTCTGGCCCGGGGCATTGCCGTCATCGCGGCCTCCAGGTATCCCCACCAGGTAATTGTGCGCATGAGCGATTTCAAGACCAATGAATATGCTGATTTGATCGGCGGCAGACAGTTCGAACCTGCAGAGGAAAATCCCATGCTCGGGTGGCGCGGGGCTTCCAGGTATTACAGTGAAGACTACCGGGACGGGTTTGCCCTGGAATGCCGGGCCATCCGCCGGGTGCGTGAAAAGATGGGATTTGCCAATGTGGCCATCATGATTCCTTTCTGCCGCACCTCGGCTGAGGCGGACAAAGTGATGGATGTCCTGGATAAAAATGGACTGAGGCGGGGTGAAAAAGATCTTCAGGTGTATATCATGGCGGAAATACCCGCCAATATTCTTGAAGCGGCGGCCTTTGCCGAACGGTTCGACGGGTTTTCCATCGGATCCAATGACCTGACCCAGCTGACCCTGGGCATCGGACGTGATTCAGAAAAGCTGGCCCCCTTGTTTGATGAAAGTGACGCCTCTGTCAAGCGATTGATCCGCATGCTGATTGAAGCCGCGCAAAAGGCCGGCCGCAAGGTGGGGATCTGTGGAGAAGCGCCCAGCAATGATACCGAATTCGCCGCCTTTCTGGTGGAAGCGGGTATCGATTCCATCTCACTGCAGCCAGACAGTGTTCTCCAGGTCATAAGGCGCGTGGCTGAAATGGAACAAAACTGAATCCAAAAGGAGTTCATCATTGAAAACAATTGTAACCATCACAATGAATCCGGCCATCGACAAGAGTTCCCGCGTCCAGAATGTGGTGGCCGAAAAAAAGCTATCCTGCAAGCCCCCCCGTTTTGAGCCGGGAGGGGGCGGACTCAATGTATCCCGGGCCATCAAAAAACTGGGCGGGGAATCAATTCTTCTTTATCCTGCAGGGGGGCTGACCGGAGAGAGACTCAAAGAGCTTCTGTATGAAGAAGGCCTGGCGCATCGTTTTTTTTCCATTGAAGGGATCATCAGGGAAAACCTGGTCATTCTGGAGGAATCAACTGATCAGCAGTATCGTTTCGGAATGCCGGGACCCACGTTACAGCAAAATGAATGGGAAGAATTTCTGGAACAATTGTCGGACATTAAACCCGGGCCTGATTATCTGGTGGCCAGTGGCAGCCTGCCGCCCGGTGTGCCGGCTGACTTTTATGCACAACTGGCAAGGGCAGGAAAAGACCGGGGAGCAAAAGTGATCGTGGACACTTCAGGAGAGGCCCTGGAAAAGGCATGCAAAGAAGGGGCAGGAGACAGCATGGTGGCCGGTACTGTGTTATCCCTTGCCCGGGGAAAATCGCTGAAGGAATCGGTCATGTTCGGCGTGGCAGCCGGTACTGCAGCCGTCATGACGCCCGGAACACAATTGTGCCGAAAAGAAGATACAGAAAGATTGTTTGAAACCCTGAGTTCAGAAAGCTGATACCGCACAGACAATACACTGAAGAATGGTTTTAAGGCCTTCTTTTTTTAAAAACAAAAAGGAAAGAATTATGACAACCAACGTAGCAATCAATGGCCTTGGCAGAATAGGAAGAGCAATCCTTAAAATAATACTGGAAACCCCGGAGCTTGAACTTGTGGCATTGAACGATCTGCTGCCTGTGGATAATCTTGCCTATTTGTTGAGATATGATTCCGTATACGGCCGGTATGAAAAAGAGGTAAGGGCCAATAAAGACGGGCTGCAGATAGATGGAAAGCAATACCGTATGTTCAATGAAAAGGATCCGGGTGCACTTCCATGGGAAGCGCTTGATATTGATATTGTTTTTGAATGCACCGGTGTTTTTCGAAAAAAACAAGACCTGGAAAAGCATCTGAAAGCCGGTGCAAAACGGGTTTTTCTGTCAGCGCCCGAGAAAACCGGGGCAGTGGAAATGGTGGTGCACGGGGTGAACCAGTTGGAGGGATCTCCCCGGATGGTCTCCTGTGCAAGCTGCACCACCAACTGCATCAGCCCGGTGGTTGAAATTCTGGGAAGAAGAGTTGGCATAAAAAAGGCCATGATGACCACGATTCACGCGTATACATCAAGCCAGTCCCTCATGGATGCGCCCAGAAACAAATGGCGGCGGGGAAGGGCGGCAGCAGTCAATTTTGTGCCGACATCCACCGGCGCGGCCCAGGCCACCACAAACGTGCTGCCGCAATACAGCGGGAAATTTGACGGTGTCGCGGTTCGCGGTCCGGTGCCGGCGGGTTCCATTGCCGACCTGGTCTTTGTGATGGAACGGGATGTGACAGTGGAAGAGGTCAATGAGATTTTTCAGGAAGAATCTCAAACCGAACGTTACCGGGGAATTCTGGGTGTGGCACAGGATCCCATTGTTTCTTCTGACATTATCAAAGATCCCCGGGCTTCCATTGTTGATCCGAGCATGACCCAGGTGGTGGACGGCAATCTGCTCAAGGTGATGAGCTGGTATGATAACGAATGGGGATATGCATGCCAGATGGTCAGAGAAGCCGTGAAAACAAGTCATTGAAACTGATTAAAAACGGGTCGAAAAACAAAGAAGCATTCATAGAGGGTGAATCATGAAAAACGAATTTCTCACATTTTTTATATCAGTGATTCCGGTGGTGTTGATACCTTTTTTCTCTGGATGCACCCATAGGCCGGTGGACCGGTCTATGGGTGGATGGGGCCATATGATGGGGTATGGCGGCTATGGAGGAATCTTTATGTGGATTTTGATAATCATTATTGTAGCGGTCATTCTCTACTTTGTTATTAATCGCGGCAAAACAACCGGAACTTTGACAGGTTCGGAAAAAGAAAGTCCGTCGGAAATTTTAAAGAAACGGTACGCCAAAGGTGAGATAACAAAAGAAGAATTTGACAAGCAAAAAAAAGATATCGAAAGCTGAGTTCAGTTCCAGGTGCCGGCAGGAGTTTAGAGATCTCGGCTGGGCCTGCCCGGGCGGTGACCGACCAGGCTCTTAAGGTGAAATAGACAGGAAATAACCGGTTAGGGCGGCGTTAAAAATAAAACAACAAAACAAGGAGAAGACAAATGAGGTATGCAAAAATAATCAGCGCAATATGTGTGTGGGGTTTAATGGTCATGTTTGTCACAGTGCCGGCGGGTTCTGCCAAATCCCACGAGGACAACACCACGGTCAAAGCGGTTCAACAGGAAGCACAGGATCTGATCGAAGCCCTCAAAGGTTATACGGCTGATCAGCGGGATGCGGCGATTCAGCGGTCCAAAAGAGCTTTGGAGATCCTGGACACGCGCATTGATGAACTGGAAATAAAAATTGCAGACGACTGGGATCAAATGAGCAGTGCGGGCCGTGAAAAAACCCGGGAAAGCCTCAAAACACTGCGAAAAAAACGTAATGATGTGGCTGAGAAATACGGCAGTTTGAAAGCCAGTTCCACCAGTGCATGGGAAGAAATGAAACAAGGGTTTTCAGATGCCTATGAAGATCTCAGCGATGCATGGGCAAAGTCTGTAAATGAATTTGATAAAAACAATTCAGATAAATAAAACCAATAAATGAATAATAAAGACACCGAATACCCGGCTTTGGATGGTACATCTCCCTGGATGCTTGGGGCGGAGGAAACGGTAGAACATCTTGACTCACATTCTGATGACGGGTTGGATCCGAACCAGGCCCGCTGCCGTTTGCAAAAATATGGGCCCAACAGGATTGAAGCGGCAAAACAGCGTTCCGCATGGCAGATATTTACTGCCCAGATCAAGAACCTCATTGTACTGCTCCTGGCTGCGGCTGCAGGGATATCTTTCATCCTCGGGCAGTTCCTGGAAGGGATCGCCATTCTGGTGGCGTTGATCGTCAATGTGTTCATCGGGTTCGGCACCGAACTGCGTGCCATGCGGTCCATGGAAGCATTGCAGCAGATGACCCGGAGGCATGCCAAGGTGCTGCGCCAGTCTGAGATCCAAAAAATCGATGCCGCCAAACTGGTTCCCGGTGACATTGTGGTTCTGGAAGGCGGAGATGTGATCCCTGCAGATCTCAGGCTGATCGAAGCCAACCGGATCAAGGCCGATGAATCCGCCTTGACCGGAGAGTCTGTGCCGGTGGACAAGGATGTGGCGGCCCTGGCCGAAGATACCCCCCTTGCAGAGCAAAACAACATGCTTTTCAACGGCACCGCCCTGACTCAGGGATCAGGAAAAGGCGTGGTGGTAGCCACGGGCATGTCCACCCAGCTGGGGCATATTTCACGACTGGCCGAGGGTGCCCAGGAAGAGGTCCTGACACCCCTGGAAAAGCGGCTGAACAGCCTGGGGCAGAAACTGATCTGGGTCACCCTGGGTATTGCCCTGTTGATAGGGGTGACAGGGGTGATGGCCGGCAAAGATCTGGTGGTGATTTTCAAAACATCTGTCGCACTCGCAGTTGCCGCCATTCCAGAAGGGCTGCCCATCGTGGCCACCATTGCACTGGCCAGGGGCATGTGGCGGATGGCCCAAAAAAATGCGCTGGTCAACCGGCTTTCTGCGGTGGAAACCTTAGGTTCAACCAGCATCATCTGCGCAGACAAGACCGGCACCCTGACGGAAAACAAAATGACTGTATCAACCCTGGTTCTGGTGGCTTCACAAGAGGTGATGCACGTCAGGTGGGATGCGGACGAAGACCCGCCGTTTTCTGTTGAAAAGGATGTGAAAGCCGATGATTCCCTGAACACCCATATGACAGATACATTGACCATCGGTATGCTGTGCAGCAATGCCCAGCTGTCCGAAGACGGGGAAGATGTGGGTGATCCCATGGAACTTGCCCTGCTTCAGGCCGGGCAAACGCTTGGGCTGCAGCGGGATGACCTGCTGGCATCCTATCCTGAAAAAAAAGAAGAGGCCTTCAGTCCTGAGACAAAAATGATGGCCACCTGGCATAGCCGGGAGCAGGACCAGATGGTGGCGGTAAAAGGCGCGCCTGAAGCCGTACTTGACGTATCCAGCCAGGTTCTGACAACAGATGGGCAAACCCGGAAAATGGATGACACATTGTATGAAAAACTGATGCAGGCAAATGAAATCCTGGCGGATGAAGGGCTCAGGGTTTTGGGCATTGCCCGTAAATTCACGGATGCGGTCCAAAATAATCCCTATTCATCTTTGACGTTCATGGGGTTTGTGGGACTGCTGGATCCACCGCGCAAAAACATCCGGAAGGTCATTGACACACTCAGGCAGGCCGGGGTGCGGGTGGTCATGGTGACCGGAGACCATCCAGGGACTGCATCCGCCATCGCACAAAAACTGAACCTGCCCGGGGATGGAAAGACCGTGATACATGGGGATACGCTCAAATCCACGGAAAACTATACGTCAAAAGAACGTCACAGTCTCCTGCAATCTTCTGTTTTTGCGCGTATTTCCCCGGAACAGAAACTCAATCTTGTTTCTCTGTTTCAGGCCGACGGGTCTGTGGTGGCCATGACAGGCGACGGGGTGAATGATGCACCGGCCCTGACCAAGGCCGATATCGGCGTGGCCATGGGAAAAAGGGGTACCCAGGTGGCCCGGGAGGCGGCAGACATTGTGCTCAAAGATGACAATTTTGCCACCATCGCCCTGGCCATGGAACAGGGCAGGGTCATATTCAGCAATATTCGCAAATTTATTGTGTTTCTGCTTTCCGGGAACGTGGGTGCCATTCTGATCGTAGGTCTGGCCATGCTTTTCGGCAGCATATTACCGCTGCTGCCGTTGCAGATTCTGTACTTGAACATGATCAGTGATGTTTTCCCGGCCCTGGCACTGGGGGTGGGCAAAGGAGAGCCTTCGGTGATGGACAGGCCCCCAAGGCCCGCCAGCGAACCGGTTGTGACAAAGACCCTCTGGATGATTATTGTCGGTTATGGATTGCTCATTGCCGGAACCGCCCTTACGGGGTTCTGGATATCTTTGGAAAAAATGTCTCTTTCCGGGGAACGCGCCGTGACCATCACCTTTCTTATTTTGGCGTTCACCCGAACCTGGCACGTGTTCAACATGCGTGATGCCGGATCCGGTGTGATCTTCAACGATGTGACACGCAATCCTTTTGTCTGGGGAGCCGTAATTCTGAGTATTGTGCTGCTGTTTGTTGCGGTATACTTTCCGCCGTTATCACGGGTGTTGACCATGGTTGTGCCCACACCCTTGCAGTGGCTGTTTATCCTCGGCATGAGCCTTGTTCCCCTGGTGGTTGTGCAGATTTTGAAAAAAGGGGCGCTCTTTTATAAAGATGCATATGACCGATAAAAAGTCAGTTTTCAAACTGTTTTCACTGTCGAGCAGGCCGGGGAAGTGCTGGCGGAAATTGAGCCGCCGGTTCAGAAACAGATTCTGGGCGGTCTGGATAACCAGCTGGTTTCTGACATTCTTCAGCAGCTTCCTTCTGATGATGCTGTTGATATTTTAGGAAATCTTTCAAAGGAACGGACCAAAGACATCATGAACCCGGAAGTGATTTTTGTCCCTGCCCAAAAGGATCAGGAGGTAGTAGCCAGGCTATTGCCGAAGAATCCACCCTGAAAATTTCCAGGGCTCGCCTACCATGGCTTATAACAGGGGTAATGGGCGGTTTTGTGGCAGCTGTTGTGATCAACCAGTTTTAGAGGACACTGGAAAAGATCCTTTGCGGGCTTTTTTGGGACGGATT
>DATHSR010000483.1:0-3481 GCA_035464035.1 Desulfotignum sp.
AGGCTTTTGAGGGACTTGAGGATGGAAAATTTTTCCAGCTTCTGGGTGACCTTTCCCTTGCGCCGGATCCCGGCCGTGTCCGTGAGAACAAACCGTCGCCCCTTGCGGGTGACTGCCAGTTCAATGGCGTCCCGGGTGGTGCCCGCCTTTTCATCCACCACCACCCGGCGCTCTCCGAACAACTGGTTGGCCAGGCTGGATTTGCCCACATTGGGCCGGCCCACAATGGCGATGCGGATAGGTTCATCTTCCTGGGGGTCCGGCTCCAGGCAAGCAGGAAATCCAGCCACCAGATCGTCTAAAAAATCATCCACACCGATCCCGTGTTCCGCAGAAACCGCATAAAACGATTCGATGCCCAGAGAATAAAATTCTCCCAGATCATTGATCTGGCCCTGATTTTCGATTTTATTGACCACATAGAAAACCGGTTTCCGGGTTTTCCGCAGGATGTCTGCCAGGTCCCGGTCATAGGGGGACAGGCCGGCCCGGCCGTCGAAAATCAGCACCAGTACATCGGCCTGTTCCACTGCCAGGTCCAGCTGCTCTCTGATCTGGGCGGCAAAATAATCCGCATCTCCGGTCAGAAATCCGCCGGTGTCTATGACGGTAAATGATCTGTCATTCCACCGGGCCTCTCCAAAGTGGCGGTCCCGGGTCACCCCGGGCATGTCATCCACCAGGGCCTGCCTGGATCGGACCAGTCGGTTGAACAATGTTGATTTGCCCACGTTGGGCCGGCCCATCAGGGCCACCACCGGTTTCATCTGTTTCTCCTCGAGAAAGCCTGAAATTTCATTGAAAAAGTATACACCCTGTGACACGATTAATAAACAGGTATGGCGCCTGTCCAGACCGGGCGGTTTCAGCGCCCTACCGGGTCCAGGAAAACAGGCGCGAACCGATGGCCAGAAACAGCACGCTCATGGCCCCCAGGATCATCACTTCATGGGAGACCTGGGAAAGGCTGGCCCCGTCATTGATCACCTTTCGTGCCGCAGAAAGAAAATGGGTCAGCGGCAGAAAAGCGGCGGCCTGTTGGATCCAGCCGGCAGCGCCTTCTATGGAAAACCAGACCTCCGACAGAAACATCATGGGCCAGCAGATGAAATTGATAATACCGTTGGTCAATTCCTCATTGGTGCCGCGACATGCCAGAATCAGACCAAAGGACACCAGGCACACGGTCCCTGCCAGAAACACAATGGCGGCATCCACATAAGATCCCTGCATCTGAAAGGAAAACATGACATGGCATCCGGCCCATACCACCAGAGAGGCGGTCATGGACACCACCACCCGGGAGATCAGCTGGGCGGACAGATATTCCAAGGCCGTGACCGGGGTGGCCTTCAACCGTTTGAGCACACCGTTGCGGCGGTACCGGACAATCACATACCCCACCCCGAAAACCGCGGAAAACATGATGTTCATGCACAGAATCCCTGGAAACAGCCAGTCGATATACCGGACCTGGATCCCGGGAACCGCCTGTTTGTGAAGCCGTCCCTCAAAAAAGGAGGCCGGCACCACCGCCGCTTTCACCAGTTTTTCCACCAATGCCCCTGAAGGGGAGGCATCTGAAATCCAGTAACGCACCATCTCTCCATTGTCCGAAGGGGTGTCCCCGAAGACATCAGACTCACCGGTCTGGATCAGAATGTCGATTTTATGGTGCCGCAGCCGTTCCAGTGCCGAATCCTGATCAGCGAAAAACACCAGCTGAACGGCGGGATCGGTTTTCAATGCCTGGTTAATCCTTAGATCCTCAAGGGCCGGGGCCGGATCCGGCACCGGGAACACCCCTACCTTGAACTGTTTTGCGGCATCCGTGCCAAAGGCGATCCCGAACGCCGCCACCAGCAGAAACGGAAACAGAATGTTCCAGCCAAACCCGGCCCGGTCCCGTATGAACTCCAGACTGCGGGCCATAAACAGGGCCCACATGCGCTTCAGGCTCATGATTCTACTCCCTCAGACGTTTTCCGGTGAGTGTGAGAAACACCGATTCCAGGTTCCGGGATTCCGGCGGCATGGCTGCGCAATGGATGTCCACCAGATGCCGGGGAGATCCCTGAACAATGATTTTCCCTTCATCCATGATGGCAATGGTATCGCACAGCACCCAGGCCTCTTCCATGTAATGGGTGGTCAGGATGGTGGTTTTTCCCCGGGACCGGACACCTTTGATAATATCCCACACGTGCTGACGGGCCTGGGGGTCCAGCCCGGTGGTGGGTTCATCCAGAAACAGCAGATCCGGATCATTGATCAGGGCCAGGCCCAGCAGGAGCCGCTGGCGCTGGCCGCCGGATATTTTATTGTTCCGCTGTTTTTCGACCTTTTCCAGCATGCACAGGCGCACCACTTCTTTGACCGGCAGATGACGGGTATAAAACGCTGCAAAGGTTTTCAGGGTCTCTTCAACGGTCAGAAACGCCATCAATTCGGTCTGCTGAAACTGAATTCCCACCTGCTGATTGAATGACCGGTCCCGCTCTTTTCCTTTGAACAGAATACGGCCGTCATCAGGTTCCAGAATGTGTTCCATCATTTCTACAGCCGTGGTTTTACCCGCGCCGTTGGGTCCCAGCAGGCCGAAACAGGTCCCGGCCTCAATGGCCAGGCTGATACCGGCCACGGCCGGTCTGCCGTTATAGGATTTTTTCAGCGATTCAACCTGTATGATGAATTTTTCCGACACAATAATACCCCTTATGGGAGGATGGCCAGTAGTAACAAAAAAAGGCTTCCTGCACAATGCTGAAAGCCTTGATATGTTTGGTGGCGTCCCCAAGGGGATTCGAACCCCTGTCGCCGGCGTGAAAGGCCACTTGCTTAACCCCTAACTATCAGTATTTAAAGCTAATTTTCTCTCGCAAATCTTCCGGGAAACACATCGGTAACAATCTGTTTGCTGTCCGATTTGATGTCCATTCTGCACCCAGATTCAGCGTAATTCTTACTGAAAAAAAACAATATAATTATATAACACAAAACTTCATTCAAATCTACAGGCTTTACTGTTTGTTCCCAGAAAAGCCTTTTCATTTTCACAAAGAGACCTGATGAAAAAATATACGACTAATTGCGTTAACTCATCGACAACAGCCCTGAAGCCACTGCCGGTAACTGACTCATCCCATGATAGGGATCTCAAATTTGCAGGCGAGTCGTCCGGCAATCGCTGTGACAACGGTCGTTCCTTCAAAAATGTCATCTCAGCGGGCAAACGGCAGGTTGGGTGTTATGATGTTGAGAAAACATGGGTATCTGACAGCAAAAAATAAAGGAATACAGCGTCATTATTACATGCCGACTAACACATATACACAACCGGAGCATAATATTTACATGTTTTCCCCTATAGATCAGTCAACGTAATTCTATTAATTAAGGATTGTAGAACAAAAATCGGGCGTTTTCAAAATTCTGTGTCATGGGGTAAGCTTTTAAAGCTGCCTCACTTCTTAGCGGAAGT
>DATHSR010000484.1:0-6095 GCA_035464035.1 Desulfotignum sp.
GGGTTTTACCGAAGGTGGCGGCATGGGTGTCGAAAAAATGGGCCCGGGCAAAGGCATAGGCCCCCAGATACCTTGCAGGCTCTCCAACGATATGTTTTGCCGCGACCTGGGCCTGTTCAATGGCATTGTGCTTGAGCTGGAACATGGCGGTTTCACCGGTGCAGGCATCAATGGTTTCCACACAGTCACCGCAGGCATAGATGCCGGGCACACTGGTCTGCATCTGCCGGTTCACCGGGATGCCCCGGCCGGTTTCAATGCCCGCCGTCCTGGCCAGGGCCGTTCCCGGCACCACCCCGGTGGCCACCACCACGGTGTCGCAGGCAATGGTGCGCCGGTCCGTGATCACGCCGGTGACTTTTTTATCCCCCTGGATCTCCAGGACCTTCTCTTGTGTGTATACATGAATCCCGTAGCCGGTCAATTCGGTTTCCAGACGTCTGGCAGTGGGTTCATCGAACAGGGACGGCAGGATCCAGCCCATGAGTTCGACGACATAAACCGCATACCCTTTTCGCTTCAACGCCTCGGCCGCTTCGATGCCGATGGCCCCGGAACCGATGACCACGGCGGTGCGTCCCTTGTGCGCCGCCAGTTTCTGGGTTTCCCCAAGCTGTTTGCATGAAAACACCCCCGGGTTGTCAATGCCGGGGATGGGCGGGATGAACAGATCCCCTCCATGGGCCAGCACCAGCTTGTCATAATCGATCTGTTCGCCGGTGTGGGTGGTGACGGTTCGGGTTTCAGGATCAATGGACACCGCCTTGCTGTCATACAGCAGCTCGATGCGGTGGGCCGCATAATCCTCATTTTTTTTTCTGAAAACGTCCATGCGGCGGCACTCGCCCCCGAGAAAATAGGGCAGCGAGCAGGGGTCATATTCCGGCACATTTTCAGCAGAAAGAATGACAATACGGGCGCCCGGGTCTTTTTTCCGGACATCAAACGCCACCTGGTTGCCGGCAATGCCGTTTCCGATGATAACAAGTTTCATACGATCCTGCCTTTGTCTATATTTTCAACAGTTATTTGCACGGATAAAATTTTCTGGCCATGCGGGCCGACCGCCGGGCTGAATTTTTTGAAACAGTACCGGTGGTGCACAATGTCAAGGCCCGTTCCTGCCGGCATGCGGTCACGCACCAGGGTTCGGTTTCATCCTCACACATGTTACAGGTCATGGTCTGATTGGTAAATGGATCGATTCTCGGGCTTCCCGCCGGGCAGATATACACACAGGCCCGGCACCCGATGCAGACAGCGGTGTCTGTGACCACCGTGCCGTTTGCCTGCCGTATCCGGGCGTTCATGGGGCATACCTTGATGCAGGGGGCGGTGTCACAGGCCATGCAGATGACCGGCACATCCAGGTCCTGGGGATCCAGGCGGATCACGTTCACCCGGGACAGGTCCGGATCGATCCGGCCGTGATGCTTCATGGCGCAGGCGATCATGCATCGCCGGCATCCGGTGCATTTTTCTGGATTGATCTCAAGCTGTTCTCGCCGCACGTTCATAACTATAGTCCCTTTAGCGTTCTGGTTGCATGAAAAAAATTCAACATGGTGAACCGAAATTTATGTTTCTTTCTGTATACTGAATTGGCCCGCATGTCAAACTAAAAATAAACACGCTGATATATATAGATATTTTTATTGAGAAAAGGGTTGACTTTTTGTGGTGCTCTGGTATAGAAATTCATTATAATGAACCAAAGCCGTATGGCTGTTTTTTCAGGCGGCTGAACAAAAGGCCCCCAACCCCATTTAAAAAAGGAGTGTAACATGGCTGATAAAGAAAGGGTTTCCTCATCTGAATCGCTTCGCAGCACCCGGACCTTCGGCAAGATGAGGTGTCATAACCCCAGCTGCATGGGCAGGCTCGCCCCTCCGCCGGGAAGCAAACAGATCTCATGCCCCACCTGCGGCATGACCTACCGTCTGTTCTGGGTGACGCCGGAACTGCCCAGGATCCGCGGGCCGGTCTGGGAGGTTAACCGGAAACTGGCCCAGGAGACCCTGGCAAAAAAAATCGGAACGCCTGACGGCGATTCCAACTAGACCAAGGAGGGAACTACACATGGCACTGGACCGCAAAATAGCCTATATCGATCTGTCTGCCGGGGAAGTGGAAATAAAGCCCATTCCCCTGGAAATGAGAAAAAAATTCATCGGGGGCCGGGGAATGGATGCCTATCTGCTCTACAACCATGCACCCGAAGGGTGTGACCCCCTGGGACCGGAAAACCCGTTGATCGTCAGCGGCGGACTGCTCACCGCCACCTGTGCGTCTGCCACGGCCCGTACCCATGTCATGGCCAAGTCGCCGTTGACGGGCCTGCTTGGCTCCTGCAACATGGGTGGGTTTTTTGCCCCTGAAATGGCCTGGGCCGGGTTTCATCACCTGGTGATCACCGGCAAGGCGGACAAACCGGTATATCTGTGGATTCACAATGGAGAGATCGAAATCAGGGATGCCGGACATCTGTGGGGAAAAAACAGCACCGATACCCAGTGGGCCATCCGGGACGAGCTGGATGACCAGGAAATCAAAAGCATGGTTATCGGCCAGGCCGGTGAAAACCTGGTGGCCTATGCCTGCGTCATGACCGGCATCAAGAACGCCGGAGGCCGTACCGGTATGGGTTGCGTCATGGGGTCCAAAAACCTCAAGGCCGTGGCGGTCCGGGGCACCATGGATATCAAGATCGCCCATCCCATCGATGCCCTGGAACATAACAAGAAATTCATCGACCAGATCACCGGCGCCAAGGTGAACCAGACCCAGGGCATCCTGGGCACCCCGTTCATCTGGGGGGCCACCAACTGCTGGGGCGGGGTGCGCACCAGAAATTTCCAGTACAACCAGATGGAATATGCCGACGAGATCGAGCCGGAAGCCATTGACGACTATGCCGCCGAAACCATGGGTCCCCATCACATGACCGGGTGTTTCGGGTGCCAGGTGCACTGCCGGGCCCAGTACAAAATCCAGTCCGGGCTTTACAAGGGCAAATATGATGAAGGCCCGGAATACACCTCTCTCGGGGCCTTTGGCGCGGAACCGGACTGCAAGAGCATCGAAACCGTGCTCACCGGCAACCACCTGGTGAACCAGTACGGGGTGGACAACCTGGAGATCGGCAGCATGATCGCCTGGGCCATGGAACTGTATGAGCTGGGCATTCTCACCAGCAAGGAGACCGAAGGCCTTGACCTGCGGTTCGGCAATGACGAGGCCCTGCTCCAGATGGTGCACAACATCTGCACCCGCACCGGCTGGCTGGGCAATGTGCTGGCGGACGGCGGCATTCCCGCGTCTGAAAAGATCGGTAACAATTCCTTTGACTCCCTGATCCAGGTCAAGGGTATGAACAACCTGCACTCGGACGAACGGGCCACCCCTGGCCTGGCCCTGAACATCGCCACCGCATCCCGTGGCTCCGACCACCTGCGGTCCCGGCCGGCCATTGACCTGTATCACCTGCCCGAACCGGTGCTCAGAAAGATCTACGGGTCCCCGGTTCCCTATGACGGGCCGCTGTCTTCCGAACACACCGAATATATCGGCAAACCCTGGCAGGTGTTCTGGCAGGAAAACGTGTACATGGCTGTGGACTGCCTGGGGATCTGCAAATATCACACCGTGTTTCTGGGCGCCACCCTGCCCAACTTCGAGGACTGGCCCAAGGTGATCTATTACAACACAGGCCTGGAATTCACCCCCAAAGAGATCTGGGATGTGGCGGAACGGTGCAACAACCTGGAACGGCTGTTCAACCTCAGAGAAGGTCTGACCCGCAATGATCTGAAAAAAGGGGATACCCTGAACCACCGGTACTTTGACGAACCCTGCCGCAGAGGCGCCCCGGACGTGATCGGCAAGAAGATCGACAGAGACAAGTTCAATGTCATGATCGACGAGTTCTATGCACATCACGGCTGGGACAAGGAAGGGGTGCCCACTTCTGAAACCTTGAAGCGACTGGGTCTGGAAAACGAACCCACCCGTTTGCTATAGATAAAAGCATGAGGAGAAAACAATGGATAAATTTCTGACAGTTGATGCGGATAAATGCACGGGCTGCCGTCTTTGTGAGCAGGTATGCTCGGTGATGCACGAAGGGGTGTCCAATCCCGCCAAAAGCCGGATTCAGGTGGTGAAATGGGAACAGGAAGGGGTGTATATTCCGGTGATCTGCAAGCAGTGTGAAGATGCCCCCTGCATGAATGTCTGCCCGGTCAGGGCCATTTCCAGGGACCCGGATTTCGGTTTTCTGAAAGTGGATCAGGAGGTGTGCATCGGGTGCCGGTCCTGTGTGGGGATCTGCCCGTTCGGTGCCATGGGGTACAACATGACCGCCCACCAGGTGTTCAAGTGCGACCTGTGCGGCGGGGATCCTCAGTGCGTGCGGTTCTGCGAAGTCAAAGCCGTGGATTTTGTGCCGGCGGACCGCGTCAGTAGCCAGAAGAAGCGCCAGGGAGCGGCCCGGCAGTCTGCAGCCGAAAGACAGGCGGTGGCGCTGGGGTAGGCGCCGTAAAAGAGAATCAATAGATTGCGTCACACAACATCAGGGCCTGGTTTACAAAAACCGGGCCCTGATTTTTTTGTGCGATTTTTTAACGGGCAAGGGTTACACTGCTGCCCGACAGGTATTGCCGCATCTCGGGCATGACGCGGCAGCCATGGACCGGTTATGGCGCCTGATTATACTGCAGCCAGGGCCTGGGTCAGGTCGGCGATCAGGTCCCGGACATCCTCGATCCCTGTGGAGTACCGGATCAGGCCTTCGGGAATTCCCATGTCAGCCCGCTCCCGGGCGGTGCATTCCACATGGCTGGTGGTGGCCGGCATGCCCACGATGGTTTCCACCGACCCCAGGTTGGCGGCGGCATGGGCAAACCTGAGCCGGGGCAGGAACTGTTTCACCGCTTCCAGGGAGTTGTCCCGCAGTTCAAAACTGAGCATCCCCCCGAACCCGCGCATCTGCCGGCAGGCGATGTCATGGTTGTCGTGGGTTTCCAGGCCCGGGTAATGAACCCGGCCCACTGCCGGGTGTTCAGCCAGAAACCGGGCGATCGCCAGTGCGCTCTCGTTCTGCCGGGCCACTCTCAGGTGCAGGGTTTTCATGCCCCGCAGCAGCAGGTAGGCGGCCATGGGGTGCAGGGTGGCCCCGTTGATTTCCCGGAAATGAAATATTTTTTTCACCAGGTCATTGCCACCGCAGATCACCCCGCCCAGGGCGTCGGCATGTCCCCCCAGAAATTTGGTGGCGCTGTGAAGGACCAGGTCTGCACCCAGTTGCAGGGGGTTCTGGTTGACGGGCGTGGCAAAGGTGTTGTCCACGATGACAATCGCCCCGGCCTGTTTGCCTGCAGCGGTCAGCCGTTCCAGGTCCATCACCTTGATGGTGGGGTTGGTGGGGGTTTCCAGGTACACCAGGGTGCAGCCCCGGGCGATCTCGGCTTCAATGGCGTCATGGTCTGTGGTATCGCACAGGGTGACATCCACCTTGAACCGGGGCAGAAACTCGAAAAACAGCTTGCTGGTTCCGCCATAGGTATCCTTGACGGACACCACCCGGTCTCCGGATGCCAGCAGTCCGAACAGGGCGCTGCTGATGATGCCCATGCCGGTGGCGGCGCTGGTGGCGGCCTCTGCCCCCTCCAGCAGGCGCACTTTTTCCTCAAACGCCTGGACCGTGGGATTGGTGTTTCTGCCGTAAATGTGGCCGGGTTTTTCCCCTTTTGCCACCTGCATCCATTCATCCATGTCTCTGTAGCCGAAAGACACACTGTGGACCACCGGTACCTGGGTGGCCCCCTGCATCCATGACTGTTCCTCCCCACCCCAGACCGCCAGGGTGCCGGTATGTATCGGGTCGTTCATCGGTTCTCCTCAAGATGTCACTGCGGTTTGTTTTGTATGAAAGCACCATCTATCATTCGGTTCTTCCACGGTTTGTCTGCCTTTTTTTGTCAGACACGACATCTGAAGTCATACTGTTTTTGTCGCGTAAAGTCCAGAATATCCGGGTTAGTGGTTGCAGTATGCCGGCTGTCCCGGTGGAGGAATGATCCGGGCGCAAAGATACG
>DATHSR010000485.1:0-6883 GCA_035464035.1 Desulfotignum sp.
TCCACACGGCGGGTATTTTTAACGAACACCAATCCGGCCAGCGTCAAAGAGAAGATCAGAAACAACATATCCCGCACCAGGGTCAGTGCAGTGATGGGACCGTCATCCGGGGCCGCGGAAAAACACCCGCAGCTGATATCCAGGCCCCGGGCCAGGTTGAAAAGGATCATCCCCACAAACAAAGCCATCAGCACGGCTGCCAGGGCCGATGCCCCGGCCATCCACCGGTTGATCAGCAGACAGGTGCCCAGGGTCAGTTCCAGCCAGGGCAGTATGAGGGCGGTCAGGTTCACCAGAAACCCGGGCAGCACCTGATAGTTGTAGACCGCTTCGGCAAACAGGTCCGGGTGGATGATTTTGTCGAGGCTGGCATAGATGAACACACCGGCCATGACCAGCCGGGTGAAATGATAACCGAAAGTGAGTTTGCCATCGGCAGTAAGGTGTTTTCGGGGCATGGGTCCTCCAGGGGGTCAGGATGACGGGGTGTTGATGGGCAGCCGGTGTTCCTTCCACAGGCTCCAGCCGTTGACCAGCACCTTGACCCGGGTGAATCCCAGGTCCATGAGAAACAGGGCCAGGTCATGGCTCAACGGACAGGCTTCGCCGTCGCAGTAGGTGATGAACATGGCTTCCGGGTCCAATGTCAGGATGACGGTTTCAAAATAGGTGTCCACGTCGGGCCAGGGCAGGTTGACGGCGCCCTGGATGTGACCCTGGTCATATTCGGCAGGTGTCCGGGCATCCAGGAAAACCGCGGCATTATCCGCAAACAGGACGGCAGCGTCTTCCAGAGGGATGGCCAAAGTGTCACCGTCTTCGGTCACCAGTTTGTCCGCCATGGACCAGGTGTCCACAAAAGGGATACCGTCCGGCCGGATGAGGTTGACGGCCGCGCCGATAAAAATGGATATCACAAGGATGAAAACCGCCTGGCGGGCAGTTTCTGTGAAATGTTGTCCGGCACGTGTCGGTGCTGTCATGGGGTAAGGCTCCTTTATATCTGTTGCAGGGCCGGGATAAACGGGGTGGCAATGAAATACAGGCCCAGCAGCATGATGGTGGCACCGGCCAGTTTCCTGAACCACATGCCGGCCCCATTCCAGGTGCTGCTTTCCAGCAGTTTTTTCACCAGGGCCGTGGAACTGCCGGCAATCACGATGGGCAGGCAGTGGCCGATACCGAACAGGATGATCAGGGTGACACCGGTCATCACTTTTTCCTGGATGGTGATCAACGCCAGAATAGGGGCGATGAACCCGAAGGTACAGGAACCGGACAACACCCCGTAGGCCAGCCCCAGCACAAAGGCCCCGGTCATGCCTTTGAGTTTCAGGCGGTGCATCGCCCCCCCTGACATTGAACATTTTTCAACCCCGAGCATGCCCAGGGCCACCCATACCAGAATGGCGCCCACCAGAATCTGCCAGTAACTGCCCACATCCCCCAGCATCCGGCCCAGCAGGGCGCAGATGATGCCGATGAGCGCAATGGTGATAAAAAGACCCAAAGTGAACAGCGCGGAATAGACGCCGGCCTGGCGGGGGTGGACCATTTTTTCCTGGCCTCCCACGTATCCTACGATCAGCGGGATGGAGGCCAGGTGGCAGGGGCTGAACAGCACGCTGATCATGCCCCACATAAAGGATCCCACCGCGGCGATCAAGATGCCGCCGGTCATCCACTGGTTCACGGTCAGAAAAACAGAATCAAGCATCATCGAGCTCCTTGTCTTTTCGTTCTAAAGCGCGGGTTCTTCAACCCCCATGCGGGTCAACTGTTCCACAATGGCGGCTTCACTCATGAATCCCTGGTGGCGGTACACCTCTTTGCCGTCAGGATCAAAGAAAATCTGGGTGGGAATGGCCCGGACCCCGAACCGGGGGGCCTGGTCCCGGTGTTTCCACACATCGATGAAAGCGATCACGGCCCGGTCCCGGTAGGCCGCCGCCAGTTTTTCCAGGATCGGGGCCATCATTTTGCAGGGAATGCATTCAGTGGCCCCCAGATCGATCAGGGTGACCATGCCCTTTACCGGCAGGTCGTTGAACTGAGTATGAACCGCATATTCTGCAGCTGTATCAGTGGATTGGCCTGATGTCTCAGGGTTTTTTTTGAACTGGGTGCTCACCAGGGTAAATACCGCAATCAGGGCAAAACCGGCCAGAATGAGAATACGGACCTTTTTCATTGGACCACACCCATCTTTTTCAGCTGTCTGATCAACTCTTCTTCCGGATAAAATCCAGTGTGCCGGAACACTTCTTGCCCGTGGGCATCGAAAAACGCCTGGACCGGGATGGACTGGATCCCGTACCGGCCGGACAGCACCGGGTGGTCATGCACCTGGATGAACACGATGTTCAGGGTGTCAGGGTACTTTTTTTTCAGCTTGTCCAAGATGGGCTGCATCATGTCACAGGGGACACATCCGGTGGCACCAAACTCCACCAGGGTGGCTTTTCCGGACAGCCTGGCTTTGTCCACCGGGTTGTCTGTCATCCGTTTATACTGGGCATCCATCCAGTTCTCGTTGATACTGATCTGGTGACGTTGTCCCAGATCATGAATATGGGATCGGACGGCGGTCTGCTGCTTGTGTTCCAGCAGAAACTGCTTGATGCTGTCTGACACCTGATCATATGGCGTGCCCCCGACCATTTCCCTGTTTTCATCATAAAAGGTTTTCGCCTCCTGGTCAGATACGGTCTGATCCGCCACCTGGGACTGCAGGTAGGCGGCCATCTGCTGCTGGGTCACGGCATTGCCGTCTGCCATGCCGCTTTTTCTCACCGCATCTTCCAGAATCAGGCTAAGGATCTCCTGTTCTGCAAAAAAAAACAGGTTGCTTTCCAGCTGATCCCGCAATGTCGGATCATGCTGATCCAGGGTCTGTGCCATTCCGGTCTGGGTCAGCACAATGCCGGTGTCGGTTTTCAGGATCAGGTCATCTTCCAAAGTCAAGAGGTTTGCAGATTTGATAAACCGGTCTGACAGCAGGGGATAAAGGTCTTCCACCGTTTTGGCATGGGCGGTCCAGGCTGCAGCCGAAAGGACCATCAGCCCTGTCAGCAGGCCGGTCAAAGCGGTCAGGGTCCATTGTTTGATACACATGGGTCGGGTCATCAGGGGCATGTCCTTGTTGAATTGATGTGTTTTTATTGTGATCCGCAGCATCCTGGCTATTGGGTCAGCCAGGATTTGACATCCTCTTTTTTGGGGATTTTGCCCACGCATTTGACATCCCCGTCAATGACCACGGCCGGGGTGCCGAAAACCCCGTATCCGGCGATCTCCATGACACCGGTCACCTTTTCCACAGTGGCTTGCACCCCGGTTTCTGCCACGGCTTCGGCAACTATCTTGGCGGTTTGTTCGCATTTGGGGCATCCAGGGCCCAGTATTTTGATTTCCATGATGTAACTCCTTTAAATGAAATATGTTTCAGGTTTTATATCAGACGACAAACGTACCGTAGATCATGCCGGCAATGGTTGACATCACAATGATGATGGCACAGAACACCGCTGTTTTTTTCACCCCCATGACCCCGCCGATCACCAGCATGTTGGGCAGGGACAGGGCCGGTCCTGCCAGCAGCAGGGCGAGGGCCGGGCCCTTGCCCATGCCGGCACCCAGAAGGCCCTGAAGGATGGGGACTTCGGTCAGGGTGGCAAAATACATGAACGCACCGGCCACCGAGGCGAACAGGTTGGCCCACAGCGAGTTGCCCCCCAGCAGGGTCTGGATGTAGTGCTCGGGGATCAACGCCGGATGTCCGGGCCGGCCCAGGAGAAATCCCGCCACGATCACACCGGCAAACAGCAAAGGAAAGATCTGTTTCATGAATCCCCAGGTGGCTTCGATCCAGGACTTGCACTCATCTTTGGTGAACCAGGCCTTGAGCATCCAGCCTAAAGCGATCAGCAGAAAAATGGTGATACCCCATTTGGCGGCAAAGATGGCGGGCCAGAGGCCTTCGGCATCAGGGGCCGGCTTGGCGAATGCGGCAAAAACAAGGATCAGCACCATGGTCAGAATATAGATGCTGTCCTGAAACAGAGTCCGGCCCGTGTCATCTTCATCGGGCACATAGATCTGGCCCCCGGTTCTGGCCATGTCGTCTTTTCTGAAGATCACCGACATGAGCAATCCGGTGATCACTGCAAAAACTATGGCACCAATGGCCCGGGCCAGGCCCAGCTGCCATCCCAGGATCTTGGCGGTCATGGTGATGGCCAGGACATTGATGGCCGGACCGGAGTAAAGAAATGCCGTTGCCGGGCCGATGCCCGCCCCCCGGGTGTAGATGCCGGCAAACAGCGGGAGCACTGTGCAGGAGCAGACCGCCAGGATGGTACCGGACACCGATGCCACGGAATAGGACAGTATTTTATTGGCCTGAATGCCGAAATATTTGAGCACCGATGCCTGGGACACGAACACGGCAATGGCACCGGCGATGAAAAACGCCGGAATCAGGCAGGTCAATACATGTTCCCTGGCATATTCCTGGAGCATCAAGAAGGCCTCCAGCCCGGACTGCCGGATCACCGGGTGGCCCCAGGGGATGAAATAGGCCATGAGAAACAGGGCAACAAGAATCAGCAGCTTGGTCGTTTCTTTCATTGATGGCAACTCCTCAGCTGAAACAGTCAGTTCCGGTTCAATATGATATGCCGGTCAATGCCCGGCAGCTGCCGGACCATCTCGGTGATGTCGGAATCATCTTCAAGCCAGTGGTAAAGATGGCTGATCAGGGTGGCGGCAAACGGGCTCTGGGTGCCGTCCGCCACCTGGTAGTTCACCCACAGCCCGTTTTTCTGATAGGTGATCAGGCCGGCATCCTCCAGAATCTTGAGGTGCTTGCTGGTGGTGGACTGGGCTTTGTCCAGGGCGGTCTGAATTTCACACACGCACATGGTTTTGTGCTGAAGCATTTTCATGATTTTCACCCGGGCCGGATCAGACAGGGCTTTCATCACTTTGATAAATTCTTTCATGGTCGGTTCCTGTTTGTATGAAAGTGTTACGTGTCAAGTTTTAAGTGTTAAGCTGATACACTTTCATCATTTGTTGTGATCTCTCGGGATGGCGTTAAATCAGCAGCATTTGCCCCCCAGTTGTCTGGATTTGGCCTGGTCCCCCGGAGACAAGGGTTTGGGAGAATCAAACACTTTTTTGACCGGCCGTTTACAGGCCAGCCGGACCGCATGCATGACCGCCGCAAGATCATCGGGATCCAGGTTATCCCCGTCCGTGTTTTTGATATCCAGCCGGCTGACGATCACATGATCGGCAAACCGGATGCCCTGGTTTTTCAGCAGGGTCCCGGCACAGGCGTGGTCACACCCGTCAATGACCACGATCTGTGCGAAATCCTTTGCCGACTGAACAAAGCCGATGATCCCGGCGGCAATGCCGGCCAGGCAGAACATGCGGCCAATCCCTTCTGTTGTCAGCTCCCGGGCAGCCCGGTCAGCCAGCCGGCCTTCACAGGTGCCGCCTGAACAGGGCAGGATCATGATGTCCGGCTGGTTGCATCCGCAGTTTTCATTCATGGTAGGCACTCCTATAAATCGTTAAAACGGAATAGATAGCTACATAAACCGGTTGTCAACCTTTGGAATAAAAAAATGCACGGTATCCAAAAGAAAACAGCAGGCAATGTGCCTGCTGTTTAAATCTGATGACGTCCATCTGCCCTCAGGGCTGGATATACCCGGCCACCCGGATTTTGATGGTTCTTTGAGGATCCAGGTCGGTTTCCAGCTCGATGATGTCAAAGTACCGGCCGGCCGTGCCTTTCTGATTGTTGACCGTGAGCACAAAATAACTGTCCGGCGGGTTCCCCTGTTTTTCAATCGTAAACTCAATATCACGGCCGTTTTTGGCAACTGCGTTTATAATGTTGAAATCAGGAAAGGCTGCCGGAACGATTTGCATCTCTGCGGAAATGGTTTCGCCGGGTTTTCCTCTCAAACTGATCATCTGCGGAGTGAGACGGGCCACCTGCCGGACCTCTCCGGACAAAGATACCGTCAATACCTTGTTGTCAGGGTCATTGGTGTGGATTTTGATCACTTCTTTGACCATTCGGCCGCCATATCCCTGTGTTGCAAATGTTGCGGTTATTTTTCCTTCTTCCCCCGGAAGAATCAGCCGGTCGCTGGTGGCTGCGGTGCACCCTCAGCCCGATTGAATCTTGAGAATCTCCAGAGGGGCGTTTCCGGAATTGCCGATGGTAAACTCATGGGTGATGACATCGCCTTCAATGGCCGGTTCAAATTGATAGGACGGGTCGTGCAGGTCAATGCAGGGGGTGTCCTGGGTAACGGATGACGATGCCGCTGCGTCAGCGGACAGGGGCAGTATCCACAAGAAGCTGATCATCAGCAGGAAAAACCGTTTTTTCATTGATAACTCCTTTAAATTTGGTTGGGGCGGCATGTGCTGAGCCCGGTGCCCTGGTTGACTATATATCATTAAAATGGAATATATAGATTCAATGATCCAGCGTCAACCCCTTTGGTGAGAATCACTGTCATCGGTTCAAGTCTGCTGTCCCAGAGCGAACCTTTTCGGCAACGAAGCCGCCCCCGGCGGGGGTGCCTTACTGCCGGCCTGGAATCCCCGGGGTGGCTCCGACAATCCGTCAGTAAGGCACCCCCACCGGGGGCTCCCGCTGTGCAGAAAGAAACCGGGTCCCGAGTGCCGCCATCGGTCATCGTTGCCATCAGCAACCAGTTCCGGTGGACCCTGTAGCGTGTCATGATCCATTCGAATCAAATGAAGTGAAGACAAAAAAGATAAAAATTGACGAATTCCGGTTTGTGTGATATGTTATCATGCTTGTAAACTGAAACAGAACAGGTATCCGTGA
>DATHSR010000486.1:0-3727 GCA_035464035.1 Desulfotignum sp.
GCGGATGAGGGCGGTTCCGGGGTATTGCCTAAGATCAGGTCACAGGCTTTTTCCGCCACCATCATGGTGGGGGCGTAGATGTTGCCGTTGGTGACGCAGGGCATCACCGATGCATCCACCACCCGCAGGTTTTCCACGCCGTGTACCTTCATGGATGAGGGGTCCACCACGGACAAGTCATCGGTGCCCATCTTGCAGGTGCAGGACGGGTGCAGTGCGGTTTCCGCATCTTTGGCCACCCAGTCCAGGATATCCTCGTCGGTCTGGACATGGCTGCCCGGTGAGATTTCGCCGGCGTTGAATTCATTGAATGCCGGCTGGTTCATGATCTTTCTGGCACACCGGATCGCCTCCACCCATTCTCTGCGGTCCTGGTCCGTGGACAGGTAGTTGAACTGCAGGGCCGGGTATCTGCGGGGATCGGCGGAGGTGATCTTTACCGATCCTTTGGCATTGGAATACATGGGGCCCACATGGACCTGGTACCCGTGATCCTGGCTGGGCCGGGAGCCGTCATACCGGATGGCCAGGGGCAGAAAATGAAACTGGATGTTGGGATACGCCACATCCTTGTTGCTGCGGATGAACCCGCCCGCTTCAAAATGGTTGGTTGCGGCGGCCCCGGACCGGTGTAACAGCCATTTATAGCCGATGAACGGTTTTTTCCACCACTTGAGGGCCGGGTTCATGGACACCGGTTTTTTGCTGGCATACTGGACATAGACCTCCAGGTGGTCCTGGAGGTTTTCCCCTACGCCGGGAAGGTCATGGACCACGGGAATGCCTAAGGCGGACAGGTCGTCTGCATTGCCCACTCCGGACAGCTGGAGGATCTGGGGCGAGTTGATGGCCCCGCCGCAGCAGATTACTTCCCCGGCCTGCACGGTTCTGGGCCGGCTGCTTTTGCGTTTGACAAATTCCACGCCCGTGGCTTTTTTCCCGCTGAAAGTGATTTTCGTGGTCAGGGCCCGGCAGATCAGGTCCAGGTTGGGCCGCTGTTTGAGCACGGGATGCAGGTAGGCCCGGGCCGCAGACAGGCGCCGGCCCCGGTGGATGTTTCGGTCAAAGGCGCCGAATCCTTCCTGCTGATACCCGTTCACATCATCGGTCAAGGGATATCCGGCCTGGCGGGCCGACGCCAGAAACGCCTGGAACAGCGGGTTTTTGCAGGGCCCGGTTTCCAGGATCAGCGGCCCTTTGGTGCCATGGTACGGATCCGGCCCCTTGAGCCGGTTTTCCGCCCGGATGAAATAGGGCAGGGTGTGGGCATAGTCCCATTTTTCCATGCCCGGGGCCTGGGCCCATTTTTCGTAATCCATGGCATTGCCCCGGATATAGATCATGCCGTTGATGGAGGAGGACCCCCCTAAAACCTTGCCCCGGCCGTGGAAGATCTTCCGCCCGTGCATGAACGGCTCGGGTTCGGTTTGATAGCACCAGTCATAGAACCTGTTGCCAAGGGGGAAGGTCAGGCCGGCGGGCATGTGGATAAAGATATCCCAGATATAATCGGGCCGTCCTGCTTCCAGCACCAGCACGCTGCAGGAGGGATCTTTGCTCAGCCGGTTGGCCAGCACGCATCCGGCGGACCCGCCGCCGATGATAATATAGTCATACGATGGTTTCATTGCGGTAATGTTCCTTTTCAGTTATGGGTCACCAGGCTGAGAAATCCCTTGACCAGATCATCCACTTCGATCTCTCCGTCCCGGACCAGGGCCTGGAGGGCCAGACCCTGGAGGGCGGAGATAAAGCAGATGGCTGCGGCCCGGTTGGTCGGCCGGGGGCAGAGCCGGTTCAAAGCCGCCTCAAAGGCGTTCACAAACCGGTCATAGGCGGCCTGGACCTGGATGATCACCGGACCCCGGATGCCGCTGAACTCCGCAGCCAGGGATGCCAGGGCGATGATGGTGTCCGGCTGGTTGTAGAACCGGTCCATGAAAATGTCCATGATTCCGTGAATCAGGGTGTTGTAGTCGGTATGGGGTTTTTCCAGATAGGCGGTATACTGCTCGAAACTGCGGTCCAGCTCCGCCACCACATCGTCCAGGATGTCGGTTTTGGAGCTGTAATGATGAAACACCGCACCCGTGGTCATGCCGATGTGAAAGGCGATATCCTGTATCGTGGTCTTGTGGTACCCCAGCCGGGCGAACAGGTGGGTGGCGGCTTCCAGTATCCGGTGGCGGGTTTCAATGCGTTTGGCTTCTTTTTTGTTCTTCGGCGATGCCATCAAAGTATCTCCAGGCGCTCAAGGGTCTGGGGCGTGGGGGTTCCGCCAGGGTCCCATCCCCGGGCCTTGTAATAGGCCTGCCGCATGACCGCCATGTCTCTTTCAGAAATTTTATGGCCTTTGGCCGGGCCGTCCGGCAGCGGTTCCACAACAAACCGCCGGGGCAGGGTGTCGTCGGCCGGGTCCATGCCGTGATCCAGGTTGAACCGCCGGGTCAGGTTCCAGATGCGCTCGCCCACCTGGCTGAAAATATCCGGTGAGACCGCTGTTCCCGTGGCGGCGGACAAAAGGTCTGCATAGGTGGCGGCACTGATGCCGAAGGCGCCGAAATCGCACTTCACCAGGGTGTCGGTGCCGGCGGCATAGTTCTGCAGCGCGATCACCATGTCCGCCTTGCCTTCCGGGGACAGGGGATCGATTTTTCTGCCGTTCCATTCCCCGGCCAGTTCATGGGGCACGGTGAATCCCCGCTGGTGGCAACCGCCCCGGTCGGCGGTCATGTAGGCCAGTCCCATGCCGGACACCCCCCGGGGACCCCAGGCCGGTGTTTCCAGGCCTTTGGTGTGCATGGCCAGATCGATTGCCCGGCCGCCGATCTCCCGGGCCGCCGCCTTGACGCCTTTGGAAAGCAGGGCTCCCAGGCCGTCTTTTCGATACGCCATGGCTTCGATCAGGTATTGGGCGGCCGCCACATTGCCGAAATTCAGGTCCATGCCGGCCGGCGGCGGAATCAGGTTTTTTTGGCAGGCCTCCATGGCAAATCCGATGATGCTGCCGCAGGACATGGTATCCAGTCCCAGCAGGTCACAGGTTTTCACCAGGTGGGCCACGGCCCGGATATCGGAGATCCCCAGGTTGGACCCCATGAGGGCGGCGGATTCATATTCGACGATATCAGTGACCAAACCCTTGTATTTTCCGGTTCTCACCGCCCCGATCTTGGCACAGCCGATGGGACATCCGGTGCAGGCATTGGTGCCCAGCCACAGGTGCCGGCGCTGGCCCTGGTCTCCCAGGGCAGCAGCCTTGTCATCGGTGCCGTATTGATAGTTGTTGCGGGGCAGCAGCCCGGTTTCACTGGCAAATTCCACAGAGGCGGCGGTGCCGCCCTGTTTCAGGGTCTGGATGTCCGGACTGGCATCCAGTTCGGCCAATGCCTGCCGGCAGGCCCGGGCGAACCGGTCCGGATCATGGACCTTCACCAGTCGGGTACCCCGCAGGGCAATGGCTTTCAGGTTTTTGGATCCCATGACCGCCCCGCCCCCGGCCCGGCCGGCCTGGCGGTTGAACTCGCACCCGATAAGGGCAAACGGGACCCGGTTTTCACCGGCCGGCCCGATGACCGCGGTTTTGACGGTGTCATCCTTGAGTTCCGACTTGATGCGCCGGCCGGTTTCCAGGATATCTCTGCCCCACAGGTGTGACGCATCCCGGATCTCCACAAGATCGTCATCGATCCACAGATAAACCGGGGTATCGGCCCGGCCGGAGATA
>DATHSR010000487.1:0-4057 GCA_035464035.1 Desulfotignum sp.
GGCGTCCAATTCCCTTCTGGAGGCCCTGGTCTATGCCCGTAACGCGTATCTGGATTCCGTCAAAGAGCTGCCGTCCATCAAGAAAAACATGGACATCAACCTGGCCCCCTGGGATGAGACCAACACCACGGACAGTGACGAAGCCATTGTGGTGTCCCACAACTGGGATGAGATCAGGCGGCTGATGTGGAACTATGTGGGGATCGTCCGGTCGGACAAACGGCTCCAGCGGGCTGCCCGCCGCATTAAAACCATCCAGGACGAGATCAATGAATATTACTGGGATTTTAAAGTGACATCCGATCTGGTGGAGCTCAGAAACATTGCCACGGTGGCAAAACTGATCATCCGGTCGGCGCTCATGAGAAAGGAGAGCCGGGGGCTTCACTGCAATATCGGGTATCCCCACCGGGACGATAAAAACTTTCTGACCCCCACTCTATTGAAAAAACGGTTTTGAGACCCGATTATTGATCCTGTTTTTTCTGGCGGAGGGCCTGAACGAACCGCCGGATTTTTTTGATATAGGGGATGAGCACCAGGATCACGATAACGGCAAAAAAATACTGAATCACCTGAAACCGTTCATCTAAAAATTCAAAGAATTCAAACCACAGAATGATGGCGGTCAGGGTGCCCAGAAATGTGGCGGAAAAATTTTTTACCAGGCCGATCCGGATCATTCCGCCGATAATGGATCCTACCACCGGTCCGGTGACGGGCAAAGGAATCATGACAAAAACAAACAGCCCGATCCATCCGAACCGTTCGATCTTCTTCTTCTGTTTTACGGCGGTTTCCGCGATACGTTCCATGGCCCGGATCACCCATTCCACCCGCAGGTAGTTGATGGTGGTCAGTGCAAAAACAGAATAGGTGAAAAGCGTCACCATCACTTCCAGGTAAAAATTGTAGAAAATGGTGGGAAAAGCGCTCAGGTCCTGTATGATGCACAACCCGATGCCCACGGACCTGCCGCCGAAGGTGTTGGCAAAAAAGGTGAGAATCAGGGTCTTGGCGATGGCCCTGTCTGTGGCAAGATAGAACCCGATGGTGCCCACAAGCAGCAGGGCCATCAACAGTCCTGCCATCAGCAGCCTGCCCTCGATGGTCTTGAATATACTGTTTTTCATGCGGTTTATATGATTTTTATGGATTGGGTGTCATTGTTGTGGCCGCAACCTTATAGGCCCGGCCCGGCGTATTTGTCAAGATTTTACAGCAAGGCACTTCCATCGGCAGGGTCATTTTTTGTCCCCACAAACAATGTGACAATGCCCAGGGTCATGGGCTTGAAGCGGACATGGCCGAACCCCGCCGCTGACATGATTTTGGCAAAGTCGACAGGAGATGGAAACTGAAGTACCGATGCCGGCAGGTAGCGGTAGGCATGGGAATTTTTTGAAAACAGCCCGCCGACAACCGGCAGTATTTTTTTGAAATAGGTCAGGTAGAGGGGTTTGAAAATCCGGCCCCGGGGTGTGGTCAATTCCAGAACCGCCAGTCTGCCGCCGTTTTTGAGTACCCGGTGAAATTCAGACAGGGCAAGGCGCCGGTCCATGATGTTCCGGATGCCAAAGGCGATGAACGCCGTATCAAAGGTGGCGGGTCCGAAAGGCAGGTCCAGCGCATCGGCATTCACCAGTTTGATACTCTGGTTTGCCTGTTGCGCCAGTTTTTTTTGTCCGGCCCGGAGCATGGCAAAGGAAAAATCCAGGCCAATGATCCGGGTGCGGCCCTGCAGGTGACGGCTGACGGCCAACGCCACATCACAGGTGCCGCAGGCCGCATCCAGAACCCGGCTTCCCGTTTCAGGTGCCGCCGCACGCACCATCTGGGTCCGCCACATCACATCCTGCCTGAAACTGAGCAGGCGTTTTAAGAAATCATATCTGTGGGCAATTTTGTCAAACATTTCCTTGACAAAATCAAGTTCTTTATTCATCGTTGACAACCTGAATTTCAGGATTAGTTTATAATATTTATCATGGGCAGGTGGGAACGTACCACACCAGAGGCAGGAATACAAACAAAACCAGGTGAAAATCACTGCAACGACCAGGTAGGATATGACAGAGAAACGCGACTATTATGAGATCCTGGGGGTAGCCAGAGATGCGGACAAAATGATGCTGAAAAAAGCTTACCGCAAACTGGCCATTAAATACCATCCTGATAAGAATCCCAATGACAGGGCAGCCGAAGAAAGATTCAAGGAGGCTTCTGAAGCCTATGAAGTGCTGAGCAACGACAACAAGCGGCATATCTATGACCAGTTCGGTCACCAGGGGCTGGAAGGTGCCGGTCATTCCGGACCCGGCGGGTTTGAGGATATTTTTTCCAGCTTTGGGGACATTTTTGAGGATTTTTTCGGTTTCGGCGGTGCCAGGGGGGGGCGCGGCAACCGGGTTCAACGGGGATCCGATCTGCGGTATAATATGACCATCGATTTCATGGAGGCGGCATTCGGCACGGAGAAAACCATTTCCATTCCAAAACTGACCACCTGTGATGAGTGTGACGGAAACGGCGCCCGGCCCGGCACCCAGGCGGAAACCTGCGCCCACTGCCACGGCACCGGCCAGTTTATCCAGAGCCAGGGATTTTTCAAGGTCAAGACCACCTGTCCCTATTGCAAGGGCCGGGGCAGTGTCATCTCCGATCCCTGCCCCCGATGTGTCGGAGCCGGCCGGGTGGAAACCGTGCGCAAGGTTCAGGTCAAGATTCCGGCCGGCGTGGATGTGGGGTCCAAACTGCGCCTGACCGGTGAAGGGGAATCCTCCCCAAGCCCGGGGGGGCCGTCAGGGGACCTGTATGTGGTCATCAATGTCAAACCCCACAAGTTTTTCCAGCGGGACGGCACAGACATTGTCTGCGCCATTGATATCTCCTTTGCCCAGGCAGCACTGGGGGCTGAAATCACGGTGCCGACCCTGGTGGGGGAACAAGCGCTGACCATTCCCAAGGGCACCCAGTTCGGGGACAGTTTCCGGCTTTCCGGCGAAGGGATCGCCTCTCTGCGCACCGGCCGGCGGGGAGATCAGATCGTAAAGGTGATCATCAAGACCCCCACCAAACTCACTGCCAAACAGAAAGATCTGTTGAAACAGTTTGACAAGCTGGATGCCAACAAGATCTCCAACAAGTTGAAAAACCTTTTTAAAAATATATAGCAGCAGGCGGATCTCATGTTTGAACTCAAGGTTAAGACCCGGTTTGCCGGAGCCCACCAGCTGACCATGGTGGGACAGAAATGTGAAAATCTCCACGGCCATAACTGGCAGGTGGAGGTGTGTGTCAAAGGACCGGATCTGAACGAAGCCGGCGTTCTGGCGGATTTCGGAGATATCAAGAAAGCGGTCCGCCGGGTGGTGGACGGGGACCTGGACCACAAATATCTCAATGAGCTGGAACTGTTCCAGGGGCAGCAGCCCACCTCGGAGCGGATTGCCGTGTATATCGCTGAAAAGGTTCAGGCCCTGCTGGATGAAACTCAGAAGGAAAGATTACAGGTGTCCCGGGTCATGGCATGGGAATCCGAAGATGCCTGTGCCATCTACTATCCGGAATAGCGCTTTGTCCGTGCCGGTCTCCGGCACCCGTGGCCGAGGACTGCCGCAATTTTTCCAGACACCTTTGGATCATTGCCGGGCAATGATCTGTTTGGCCGGGATCAGGCCGGTGGCGGCGGCGGATACGATATTGCCGGCCACCCCGGGTCCGTCGCCTGCCACATACAGGCCCTGAATCCGGGTCTCCAGATGGTTGCCGGTTTCCACCTGGGTGGCGAAGAACTTGATTTCCGGGGCATAGAGCAGGGTTTCATCGTTGGAGACCCCGGGCACCACCTGGTTGAGGATTTCCAGCCCTTCGATGATGTTGGTCAGGATCCGCTCGGGCAGGGCCATGGCGATGTCGCCGCACACCACATGGGTCATGGTGGGTTCGATATAGCCTTTGCGGATGCGGTGCCAGGTGGAGCGCCGGCCTCTTTTCAGATCCCCGAACCGCTGGAGAATGGGTTTTCCCCCGCCGATGATGGTGGCCAGCCGCCCGA
>DATHSR010000488.1:0-7592 GCA_035464035.1 Desulfotignum sp.
GGGCACCCACCAGACCGAACTGGTTGTAAATGGTGTCTGGAACCTGCAAAAAATCATGACCCACAGACGGATCCTGGGCATGATATGAGAAAAGGCTGACACCGGTTAAAACGATGAGAAACGCCAGCAGCAGTGAAATCAGTTCTTTTCTCATACTTCAATAATGATGGGAACGATCAGGGGCTTGCGGTTGATGGTATAGGAAAAATATTGCTTCAACGCTTTTTTGAGCCGGGTCCGGATCAGTTCAACCCGGGATGCCATGCCCGCCTCTATCTCCTCCACAATTTCCAGAATGACACACTGGGCGTCATCCACCAGATGGCCGGTGGCGGAATCAAACACAAACCCTTTTGACACCAGCTCAGGCCCATAGAGCACCACACCGGTCTCCTCGTCAATGATCATGGTCACCACCACCAGCCCTCCCTCGGACAGCTCCCGCCGTTCCTTGAGAACGCTTCTTCCCACATCACCGATGCCCTTGCCGTCCACCATGACCCGGCCGGTGTGCACCTGCCCCTCAATCCGGCCGCCGGCATCGTCAAATACGATCACCCTGCCATCTTCTGCCACCAGCACATTCTCTCTGGGCAGTCCCATCTTTTCCGCCAGCCGGGCATGGATGACCAGGTGACGGTACTCACCGTGGACCGGTATGAAATACCTGGGTTTGGTCAGATTGAGCATGAGTTTGAGCTCCTCCTGATGGGCATGGCCCGAGGCATGAATTTCCGCCGCCTTGGAATAGAACACATCAGCGCCCCTTCGGTAGAGCTTGTTGATGATGTTGGCAATGGCTTTTTCATTGCCCGGGATATGTTTGGAAGACAGAATCACGCTGTCCCCTTTTTTGATGCGGATGTGCTTGTGGACCCCGGATGCCATGCGCACCAGAGCGGACATGGGCTCTCCCTGGCTGCCGGTGGTGATGATCAGCACCCTGTCGTCCGGCAGATTCCTGATCTGCTTGATATCCACAATGGTGTCCGGGGGGCAGGAAATATACCCCAGCTGATCTGCCACGGAAACGATCTGTTCCATGGACCGTCCGTTGAACACCACCTTGCGCCCGTTTTTAACCGCAATATCTATGACCTGCTGAATTCTGAACACATTGGAGGCAAACAGGGTCACGATCACCCGGCCCTGGGCTGCGAAAATCACTTTTCCCAGGTTCTTGGCCACCTCCTGCTCGGACATGGTATATCCCTCCACCTCCACATTGGTGGAATCCGACAGCAAGGCCAGAACCCCTTTTTCACCATACCGGGCAAAAGAGGACAGGTCTGTGTTTCTTCGGGGATCTGTGTTGTGATTGATCCGGAAATCCCCGGTGTGGATCACCACCCCTTCCGGGGTTGCAATGGCCAGACCCACCCCGTCAATGGTGGAATGACTCACCCGGATGAACTCAATCTCAAACGGATCCATGGACAGGGTTTCACCGGGACTGACCAGATTAAGATCCACGTGGGCATTGAGTTCAAACTCAACCAGCTTGTTTCTGACAATCCCTAAGGTAAAGGCGGTGCCGTAGACCGGAATCCGGATTTCCCGTAGCAGATACGGCAGGGCTCCGATATGGTCCTCATGGGCATGGGTGATGATGATGCCGTGAATTTTGTTCCGGTTCTCACGGATATAATCCATGGCCGGGATTACGATGTCCACCCCCAGCATATAGTCTTCCGGGAACATGAGTCCGGCATCGATGATGAACATGACATCTTCATATTCCACCACCATCATGTTCAGGCCGATTTCCCCCAGACCTCCCAACGGTATTAACTTGAGCATAATACTTCCAGCATATGATTAAATGCGGATGGCCAGTTTTTCAAGGATGGCATCGATCTGATCGATCAGCCAGCTGCACTGTTCCTTTGTGGCATAGGCCATGCAGTCGCATCGGATATGTTTTTTTGTTCTGACCAGCAGTTCACAGGTCAGGGCCGCGGGTTCCAGTTTCAGGGCAATCACGTGGGGTGCGCAGTCGCGGTGATCTGTCTGAACAGGTGTGAGCACGCTTTTATCCACAGGCAGCCAGTAGATTCCCACAATTCCGGCCGCCCGGGTGTACCTGTCCAGGTAGTCCTTTAACCGGTCATGATCGTCGGGCCGCAGCCCGTCTATGACGTATTGCTTCATAACAGAACTAAATACCACAGATCCATTGAGCGATGCAACGGGTTTATCCGGCCGTCAGGCATGCGACGGCCGGTACAGTGCCAGAAAGTTGCCGCCCACCACCAGCATGAGTCCGGCAACGGCTGAAAAACTCCAGACATAGCCTTCTGCAAAAGAAGATATGATCAACGCCACCACCGGCACCACCATGATACTGTAGGACGCCTTGGCCGCACCCAGGGTGCGGATCAGTGTCAGATAGCTGGTGAACGCGATGATGGAACCAAAAATCGCCAGATAGACCAGGGAGGACACGTAGGGAAGTGTCATGGAAAACGCAAACTCCTTGCCAAGCCCCAGGGCCAGTATCGTTAGCGCCAGGGCCCCGTACCCCATGCCAAAGGCGTTGGCCTGAATCACCGGAATGTTGTTTCTGGAATTTCTGGCAGACGTGATATTGCCCAGAGAGGCCAGCAGCACGCTGGAAAAACCCAAGGCGACCCCCATCAGACTCTTATCGGTAAAATCAAAGGATTCAATCTCATGCATGAAAATCAGACCGATCCCGACAATACCGGCCACCGCTCCCAGCACCATTTTTCTTTCCACCCGTGTGCCCATAAAAAAGGCCCCGTTGGCCATATTCATGAACACGATGGAAGAAAACAGCACCGCCACCAGACCGGAGGTGAGATAGATTTCCGCCACATACACCAGCCAGTAATTGACCGAAAACAAAAGCAGCCCCAGCAGCGCCATGAAAAGATGCTCTCTGGCTGAAAATTTCAGGGTCAGCCCCCGCACCCTGCAGAACAGCAGCAGAAGGGCTGCAGAAAGGGCGAACCGGTAAACCACCGATACCATGGGATCCACGGCTCCCAGCTGGAATTTGATACCGATCCAGGTGGAGCCCCAGATCAGCACGGTCACCACATAAAGCAGGCTGTCTTTCACAGACATTGTTTTCTGTCCTCCTGCCGCCTGTTCCGGCTGGCTTTTTCTGTCAAGAAATCCCCAGCAGACCCTGGATTACAAACCAGATCAGGGGAATGAAAATGGCCGGCAGCATATTGCCCACCTTGATCTTTTTTTCCCGGAGCATGTTCATGCCGATCCCCAATATCAGAAGGCCCCCCACACCCGACATCTGGGCCACCACTTCCGGCACCAGCAACGGTTTAAGCACCGATGCCAACAACGTGATGGCCCCCTGATAGAGCAGGACCGGCACCGCTGAAAAGAGCACACCCACCCCCAGCGACGAACTCAAGATGATGCTTATGATACCGTCCAGGCAGGCTTTGGCGAACAGCGTGGCATGATTGCCGGTCAGGCCGCTTTCAAGGGATCCCACAATGGCCATGGACCCGACACAGTAGATCAGTGAGGCGGTAACAAATCCCTGGGCAAATCCGCCAGAGCCTCTGGAAAACTTTTTTTCCAGAAATTTCCCCAACCGCTCCAGCCGGTCTTCGATACCGATCCACTCTCCGAAAAGGGCGCCCACCGCCAGGGAGATGATGATCACCAGCAGGTCGTTGCTGACAATCGCGGTTTTCAGGCCCACCAGAAGCACGGCCAGGCCCACGGCCTGCATCACGGTCTGGTTGTAGCGGTCCGGTATCCCGTTCTTGAACAACAGTCCCACCATGCTGCCGGCCACAATGGCCAGGCAGTTGACTATGGTTCCCAGCATGGCAGTTAGAAGAGCCTTTCTCTGATATGGGTCACCCCGTTTTGAAACAGACGGATCCCGATGGTCTCTTGTAAGCCGAAAGATTTCCCCCTGCGGTTGAGCCGCTGCTTTTCCCGGGTCCAGTCCGGATGGTTGGTCACATGGTTATAGGCCTCGGGATGGGGCATGAGTCCGAAAATTTTTCCACTGGGGTCGCAGATGCCGGCGATGTCCTGTACCGATCCGTTGGGATTTTGCGGGAATGCGCCCTGTGCGGGATTGCCGTTGTGATCGGCATATTGAAACACCACCTGACCATTTGTCTGCAGTGCGGCCAAAACGTCGTTGTCGGCGATGAACTTGCCCTCTCCATGACGCACGGGAAAATCGGCTCTGTCGATGCCCTTGGTAAACACGCATGGGCTGTCGGGATTGGCGGTCAGATGCACCCACTGATCCCTGAAATTGCCGCAGTCATTATAGGTGATGGCAACGGACCGCCGGGTGTAATCGTTGTCCAGCCCCGGCAGAAGCCCCAGATTCACCAGGGCCTGGAATCCGTTGCAGATGCCGATGATCAGCTTTCCTTGAGCCACAAAGTCAAGCAGGTCCCTGCCCATGTGGTGTTTGAGCTTTACCGCCTGGATCACTCCGGCCCCGTGGTCATCTCCCCAGGAAAATCCGCCGCCTAAAGCCAGCATATGAAAATCACTCAATTTCACATTTCCGGCCACCAGTGAATTGATATGAACCCGGTGGGGCCGGGCCCCGGCCAGTTCAAAAGCCAGCGCGGTTTCATGGTCGCAGTTCAGTCCAAAACCCGTCAGGATCAGTGCGTTCACCTGTTTCATATCATCTCTCCAAACGGTTTGTTAAACGCCGATTCAAGGTCATCACAGGTCAGGTCCACAATCGGTTCCCCCCGGGTGCCTGTGATTTTCAGGCGGGCGTGGGTGTCTGTGACCGTCCCTACACAGCTTATGGCCAGGCCTTTGCACAGTTTATCAAACACGGCCTGGTGATCTGGAGGCACAGTCAGGATAAACCGGCCGGCAGATTCGCTGAACAAAAGGCCCTCATCACACAGGCCTTCGGGCGGCGCAGGAACCTGTGACAGATCGATCTCCATTCCCAGGCCTCCGGCCATGGCCATCACGGCCAGGTGAACCCCTAATCCCCCCCGGCCCACCGCATGGCATGACGCCGGCATTTCAAGCCGGATCGCCTTTTCCACGGCCCGGTACAAAATTTTATTGGCGGTGAAGTTGACTGTCGGCACATTCACGCCGGTTTGACCGAACAGGTCATAGTATTCCGAGGCGCCCAGTTCATTGGCTGTGATGCCGGCCACATAGACCCGGTCTCCCGAAACCTTGGGGTCCAGGGTCAGGCACTGCATCACATCCGCCACCACGGATGTGGCGGAAAACTGCACCGTTTCCAGGGCCGACACCTTGATGCGCTCACCGAATGCGCCTTCCAGATGACCGTCCACATACATGGAGTCCTTGCCTGACAGCAGCGGAATCCCATAGGCCATGCAGGCATCTTTGAGCGCCCGGCAGGCCCGAACCAGCTGGGCCGCCTTGAACCGCCCGTCCGGGTTGTTTTTTTCATGATATCCGATATCCGGCCAGCAGAAGTTGTCCACCCCGCCGATATGTTCCAGGGTTCCCCCTACGGCAATCAACCGCCGGACCGCTTCGTCAATGGTGCAGGTCATCATATGATACGCATCGATTTTCGAATACCAGGGCAGCAGGCTCTGGGAAAAAACAAGCCCTTTGCTGCCGGTGAGCACCGGACGGGTGACCGAAGCATCCGAAGGAATATTGCGCTTCTTGCCCACCAGGGGTTTGATCACCGATCCGCCCTGGACCTCATGGTCATACTGGCGGTGGATCCATTCCTTGGAACAGATATTGGGCCGTTCCAGCATGGCGGTGAGCAGGCGGTTGAAATCCTTCGGACTCCGGATCACCGGCTCACACAGGCCGCGCGCTTCAGGCGGCAGCCACACCGCATCGAACTCCCAGGCCGGGAACCCCTTGTCGAGCAGATCCATGTCCACATATGCACAGGTTTGATCCCGGTACAGGATGTGCAGCTTGCCGGTATCGGTATATTCACCGATCACCGTGCTTTCCACCCCGTGTTGGCTGGACAGGGCCATGAAACGGTCCAGGTCCTTGGGATCCACCGCAATGGTCATGCGCTCCTGGGATTCCGACACCCAGATCTCCCACATGTCAAGACCCGGGTACTTCAGGGGCACCCTGTCCAGATACACCCGGCATCCGTTGGAAATCATGGCAGACTCCCCGATGGAGGAGGACAGACCGCCCCCGCCGTTGTCGGTGATAAACCTTATCAGCCCTTCATCCCGGCATTCTATGAGAAAATCATGCATTTTTTTCTGGGTATAGGGATCCCCGATCTGAACATGGCCGGCCGGGGTGTTTTCCGAATAACTTTCCGAAGAGGCGGTGACCCCGTGGATCCCGTCCTTGCCCACCCGGCCCCCGCTCATGATGATCAGGTCGCCGGGCGAGGTTTTCTTTTCATGACTGGGGCTGCCCTTGACCTGTTTGGGCATGATGCCCAGGGCCGTGACAAACACCAGGCTTTTGCCCATATACCCCGGATCAAACAACGTCTGCCCGAAGGTGGTGGGAACGCCGCTCTTGTTGCCCCCGTCCCGGACCCCCTCAATGACTCCGTCCAGCAGGCGCCGGGGATGCAGCGGCGGTTTCAGGGGGCCGTCATACTGGATGTCCCCCACGCAGAACCCGAAACTGCCCATGAACAGTTTGGATCCCAGTCCGGTACCCATGGGATCCCGGTAGACCCCCACAATGCCGGTGATGGCCCCGCCGTAGGCTTCCATGTTGGACGGCGAATTATGGGTTTCCCCGGTGATCACGTAATTGTTTTCAGCATCAAAAGTGCCCACGCCGGCATTGTCCCAGAGAACGGACACCACCCACTCCTTTTTTTCCTTCAGGACCAGGGTGGGCTGCTGGATATATGTCTTGAACAGGGACTGTTCCAGTGCCGTCTCGCCCGTGAGCAGATCGGTGTACCTGAAAATCCCGTTGAAGGTGTTGTGGTTGCAGTGGTCGCTGCGGGCCTGGGAAATATATTCCAGCTCCACATCCGTGGGCCCGGACAATCCCACCTTGCTGCGCTGGGCCACGACATCCGGGTCCAGAAAATACTGCCTGATGACCGGGATGTCTCTGGCATTCAATGCCAGGTTCCGCTGATCGCTGATGGCGGCCAGGGTCTGGTCGGAACCGATGTCAATGAAATCAAATCCAGGGGTGTGATCCAGAATGACCCGGGCCGGCTTGACACCCGCCCCTTTTACGGAATCCCACCCGACAGTGGAAAACACCTTGTACTGCTGGATAATGGGGTTGGACAGCAACTGGCCTGCCAGGGTTTCCACCTGGGAACGGGTCAGTGCCTCTCCTTTGAGGCAGTAGCGTTTGGAGGTATAGATGCCTTCATCAGGTCCAAAGGATTTGCCCAGCAGATCTTCAATGGCTTCCATGGCAGTGGCGCCGGGGTTGTCCCTGACCCCGGGCCTGAAACCGATCCAGATGCACCAGTGGAAATCGATCTCCAGTGGAGACATTGCAGAGACCTGGGTCACCGGATTGGTGAAAATTTCATTTCTGACCCGGTCCAGATCCGCTGTCTTCAGATCAGATTCAATGGTCAGTATATAGATGGTTCTGGCTGACTGAATATGGATCCCGAAATAGGATGCTGCTTTCTTGAT
>DATHSR010000489.1:0-4889 GCA_035464035.1 Desulfotignum sp.
AGTCCGGCCCAGGCGCCGGTTTTCTCCATCATGGATACAATCTGGGGAAACCAGTACTTGAGCTGAAGGGTGTTGCCCAGTTCATTGGACAGGCAGGTGGCAATCACCACGGCGGTCTTTTTGGGATCCTCACAGATCAGGTTGTCGTTTTCATCCAGAAGCCCTGCGTTTTCAACCGCCTTATACGCGGTCTCAAGCACCATCCGCTGGCTGCGGGACAGCCGTTTGGCCTTGTCCGCTGCATACCCGAACCGCTCGCAGTCAAACTCAAAATCGTCCACAACACCGGCCAGGGTGGTGTAGGTTCTGTCTTCGGCATCCCGGTCCGGACTGTAATACAGGTCCCTGTCAAACCGGTCGTCCGGCATGGGCCTGATGGCATATTTTCTGCCCAGGATGTTTTCCCACAACGCCTCCGGGGTGCCAGCGCCCGGCAGTGTGCAGCCCATGCCCACCACAGCGATCTCGTCCTGGATCCGGTTTTTGGCGCTTGAAAAGATCTCCAGCTGGTTCAGATGGTGAAACAGCCGGGATTTGAATGCAAAATAGGTGTCATGGATCTGTTGGATGGACACACTGTTTTTAAAGAACGCCAGGCTGTCTCCGGTCAGAAAATTGCCTTTTTCCCGGTGTTCCGCATCTTCAAACCAGGTGTAGTATTGTTCTCCGGGCCGCTTGAAATCCGGCAGAAATCCCTTGGCACCGATCAGCAGCGATCCGATGTTCTTCTTTTCAAAGGACCGCTTGCGCTCCTCCAGGCTGACCTTTTCAAGGATCATCTGATCCTCGTGCTCTCGCATCATTTTCGCAAACGGGGTGGGGGCGGTGCGGGAGGCCAGGCCCAGACTCTTGCCGATGACCACGGTTTCATCTTTTTCAATCAGAATGTCCTGGTACAGCTTCTTCATGCTCCGGGTTTCAACGATCTCTCTGGAAAACAGATAGGCCGTGCCCACCTGCAGCCCGATGCAGGCCCCCCCGGCCGCCAGAAAGGCGGTCATGCCGGAAATGAAATAAGAGGCAAAACAGGTGGAGATACCGCCGGCAAACACCAGAGACAGTTTGGACAGGTCCTGGTTTCTGCTCACCAGTTTTTCAATGGCCACCTCCCACAGCACCAAGGAGGAGAGAAATCCCACATGGCCGCCGGCTTCTCCGCCTTCAAAAATAAACCGCACACACCCGCTTTTCAGGGCATTTTCCATCATGGGAACCGACGGGGTGTGCAGATAGGTTTTGGTGCCGGCCGCCTCCAGGTCCCGCACCTGGGAGGGGATGCCCCCGGCAAACAGGGCATAGGGGATTTTGTATTTCTTGACCATGTCCAGATGCTTGTGAACCATGGGGTTGAACGCTTCAATACCCACCAGTCCGGCCCCGCAGTTGGACACCTTTTTCTTTCCTTTAGACAGCATCGCATCTGCCAGGGAAGCAGGCAGGGACCCCACGGCAAAAAAAGGCAGGGCACCGGCTTCCAGCACCTGTGCGGCAAAATCCGGGTTGTCGGAAATATTGGCCATGGGTCCCTGGATCAACGGCAACCGGGTATTCTGGTTCCTGGCGAACGCGGAATTTTCCTTCACCGGGTCAAACCGGTCCACGCAGTCCAGGTGCTGCCCCAGGGTGGTGAAAAAATGGTGGATGATTTCAGACAGTTTCGTGGATTTTGCGGCCAGATGCCGGGCAAACAATCCGTCCTGACCCATGAAGAAAAGGGACTGGATAAACGGGGCTTTGGTGTCGTTCAGGGCGATGATCCGGGAAGATATCTCTTCATACAGTTTCTGTTCACCATCTGTCTGGTCTGCCAGCAGCACCGCCTCCTGCTTCAGGTCTTTGACCACTTTGGTGCCCAGTTTGGCGAACACCCGGAACACCTGCTTGTCCTGGATGCTGATTTCCGTGGAATCCCCCTCTTCCACCATGGACAACAGATTTTTGAATGCCGGGGAAACCGGGGCTTCATCCGCCAGCAGCACCTGGGTATCCATGACAAATCCGCAGACGCCGGCCGCCAGCATGCCGGCCCCGGTGTGCTGGCCCACGCCCCCATGGACGAACACCGGACGGTCCTGGTTTTTAAGATACCACTGCATGAGAATGAAAGAGGAGTACCTGGACACCTGGCCGGCAGCTTCGTTGCCCTTGAGAACCAGGGCATGGGGGTCGGCCTGGGCAATACGGTCCGTCAGGCCGATATCCTTGATCTCCAGCAGCAGCTTGGTATCCCCCAGGTTCAGTTTTTCCAGCAGATCATCGGTTTTGGATACCGGCACCACCAGGACATCCAGATTGGACACCGGATGTTTCGAAAGCCCCTTTACCAGCAGTGGGTCGGGCTTAGCCAGGCGCATGCCGAAACTCAGATTTTCTTTGGACAGCCGGGTGGTTTTTTCCAGAATCTCTTCCCGGCTTAAAAATTCGGTATCAAGCACCGGCAGGGCGCCGGCGGCATAAACCGCATGAAAATAAGCGATATCAAATACTTTGACCGGGGTATAGATCATCAACGGCAGCCGGGAATGCAACACTCTTTTAATCATGGTATATCTCCATTATCTTTCCTGGTTTTTCCAGTATTCTGATTTTTAAAAGCATATCCTGGATTACATCATCAAAAATCATGCCACAGGAACATGATATTTCAACCCATTGAATTTTATGTCATTTTATTTTGAATGCCTGGGGTGCCCCGGCCGATGCGGCAATTTTTCTTGCATTTTATGAACAGTGGTTGTACAAAAATTCCCATTATCAATTTTGGAGCTGATGATGAAAAAAGCCCGCCTCACCCAGACGGAACGCCATTTTTTCAAGACCGTTCACAATGCAGCCTTTGCCAATCCTTTCAGCGGGCTCAGAGAACGCCTGGACCAGAAAATCGCCGGGCTGTTTCCGTCTGCGGCCCGGAGAGAAAGCAAGGACATGTGCGTTTTGGAAGTGGCCCGGCAGATCGATACGCTGACACGCCAGAACAGAGGAAATATCACCCAGTATGACGGAGAGCACAGAGAGATTCTGCGGGTGGTCTATCTGTTTGATATTTTTCACCGGTTCCGGGACCGGTTCGACCAGTTGATCCAGGATCAGATTGCGGCCCAGGACGAGCCGGTGAAGGTTGTGTTTGTGGATGAGGCCCGGGAAATGATGACATCCAGAGGATTTTCCACGGCTGAATTCTATCATTATTTCGCCCTGTCCTTCCAGCTGCGCAGAGCATTTTACTTTATCTCCAAAACCCTGGTGGGGGTCAGCCCCTGCATGAAGACCTTTAAAAAACACCTCTGGTACAATGTGTTCACCTACAATATCGACCTGTATGACCGCCATCTGTGGAACCGAATGGAGGATTTCTCAACCCTTTTACTCGGAGAGACCGGCACCGGCAAAGGCACGGCTGCCAAGGCCATCGGCATGAGCGGGTTCATTCCCTTTGATGAAAAACGAAACTGCTTTGTCCAAAGTTTCACCCGGGCCTTCTCATCTCTGAACCTGTCCCAGTACCCGGAAACCCTGCTGGAATCGGAACTGTTCGGTCACACCAAAGGGGCGTTCACCGGCGCAGTGGAAGATTATCCGGGGGTTCTGGACCGGTGCAGCCCCCACGGGGCCATCCTCTTGGATGAAATCGGGGAAATCCCGGATCACATTCAGATCAAACTGCTTCGGGTTCTCCAGGAACGGACCTTCACCCCGGTGGGGTCCCATACCCCCTCCCGGTTCAACGGCCGGGTCATTGCCGCCACCAACCGCCCCAGGAAGGATATCATGGACGGGAAGGTCTTCCGGGAGGACTTCTACTACCGGCTGTGCTCGGATATCATCGAGGTGCCGCCGCTGCGCACCCGGATCCTCCAGGACCCCGCCGAGCTGGGGGATCTGCTGGATTTTACGGTGACCCGCATGACCGGGCTGGCATCTCCGAAAATCACCACCAAGGTCAAACGCATCATTGACCGCCGTTTAGGGCCCCATTACCGGTGGCCGGGGAATGTCCGGGAACTGGAGCAATGTGTCCGGAGCGTACTGCTCAGGCGGGATTATCCCGGCAAACAGGACCTTTTGGACCGGTCTCTTTCAGACACGCTGTGCCAGGGGATCCGCGACCAGAATCTGGCTGTTTTCGACCTGTTGTCCGGATACTGCGCCCTTTTGTACGAAACCTGCGGCACCTATGAAAAAGTGGCCCAGAAAACCGGGCTGGACAGACGGACCGTAAAAAAGTATATCACGACCCACAAAGAAAAATAAGGAATCCCATGCTCTCTTTTCTGCCGACCGGCCTCAAAGGGGTGTTGTCCTTCATGGCTTACCTGGTCAACACCATTCTGCTCACCGTACCGCTGATACTGTTATCTCTGCTCAAGTTCGTTTTTCCCTTTCACCCGGTGGTGGTGATCCTGGACCGGGCACTCATGGGTATCGCAGGCCTGTGGATCCGCATCAACGCCGTGACCACCGACCTGTTCTGCCGCACCGACTGGGATATCCGGGGACTGGACAAGCTAAATCCCTCCGAATGGTACCTGGTGATGTCCAATCACCAGTCCTGGGTGGATATTCTGGTACTCCAGAAAACCCTGCACAGAAAAATTCCCATGCTCAAGTTTTTTCTGAAAAAGGAGCTGATCTGGGTCCCGTTTCTGGGACTGGCCTGGTGGGCCCTGGATTTTCCCTTCATGAAGCGGTATTCCAAGGAATTTCTGGCAAAATATCCTCACCTTAAGGGCAAAGATCTGGAAAGCACGAAAAAGGCCTGCCAGAAATTCAGACACACACCGGTTTCCATCATGAATTTTGTGGAAGGCACCCGGTATACCCCGCAAAAGGCAAAACATTCCGCCTTTTCACACCTGCTCACGCCCAAGGCCGGAGGGATCGCCTTTGTG
>DATHSR010000490.1:0-3187 GCA_035464035.1 Desulfotignum sp.
CATGGCCTTGATGCGGCGGTCAGGCAGCTTGATAATTTTATGGACCCGGCCCACGGTCCCCACCTCATACTGATCCTCGATCCCGGGATTTTCCACATCCGCATCCTTCTGGGCCGTCAGAAAGATGTACCGGTCATGGGACATGCACTCCTCGATGGCCTTGATGGACTTGTCCCGGCCCACAAACAGGGGCAGCAGCATATCGGTGAACACCACAATATCCCTGACCGGCATCATGGGCAGCGTTCTGGGAATATCTTCAATGTTCCCCTCTTTTTCTATGACCTCGATCAGATCATCCATATCCGCTTCCGCCATTGATTCTCCTTTTATTTAAATGCATCACCCGACCGATCTCGCAGTCTGAAAAAAAAACAATTGGGATTGTAACAATTGATCAGATCAGGTATTTTCTTTTTCACGCTACAATAAGGCATAATTTGAGTTTTACAATGTCCATGACAAAAAAATTGCCATGACCGCGCATTTCCTGTTCACCCTCACGGCCCTGTTTGCGGCCGGAGCCATCGTGGGCAGTTTTCTGACTGTCTGCATGTTCCGGGTTCCCCGCAGGCAATCGGTGGTGTTCCCGGGATCGGCCTGCCCGGCCTGCCGGCACCCCATCCCTTTCTACGCCAACATTCCGGTGGTCAGTTTTCTGATCCTCAGGGGCCGGTGCCGCTTCTGCAACCAGCCCATCTCCTTGCGCTACCCCCTGGTGGAGGCGGCCACAGGCCTTGCCGCCATCCTGGTATATCTGCGGTTCGGCTGGACCCCGGACGCCCTGGTCTGGTTTGCCCTGGCCGCCACCCTGCTGGTGGTGTCGGTCATTGACCTGGAGTTTCAGATCATCCCGGACAGCATCAGCATCCCGGGCATTGTCATCTTCAGTGTCCTTTCCCGGCTGGTGCTGGACCGGTCCCTTTTTGCCATTGCTGCGGGCATCCTGGCCGGCGGCGGCATCCTGTATGCCGTGGCCCTGGTGTATTATCTGGTGCGGAAAACCGACGGCATGGGCGGGGGCGACATCAAGCTGCTGGCCATGATCGGGGCGGTCACCGGTGTTCCCGGGGTCCTGTTCACCCTGTTTGCCGGCGCAATGATCGGTACGGCCGCCGGGATTGCCGGCATGGTGAAAGCCGGTCACACAAACCTGCAGGCCGCCCTGCCCTTTGGCCCCTGCCTGTCTGCCGGTGCCCTGATCTATGTGTTTTACGGGGATGCCATCCTCTCCTGGTATGTTTCAGTGGGGTCAAATTGACGGTTTTGCTCCCCGACCCCTGAAAAATGGCATTTTTTTTGAAAAAACCCGCAATAAACACTTGACACGCACCGCTCTTCGACGTAACGTAGCCGCTGAAGCTGATTCAAATGAGTGTAACCCTACAGGCAACGCGGTTTTGACATCAAACATCATGTTTGCCCTTCCAAAACCCAAAAAAAAGGAGTGATCAAAATGAACAAAGGCGATTTAATCAACAAGGTTGCAGACGTACTGGAAAGTAAAAAAGATGCCCAGAAGGCTGTTGACTGCATGGTCAAGGCAGTCACCGATGCACTTGCCACCAATGATTCTGTAACGCTGGTTGGTTTCGGCACCTTTAAGACCGCTCAGAGAAAAGCCAGAAAAGGCAGAAATCCCCAGACCGGCAAAGAGATCAATATCCCTGCGAGAAACGTGCCCAAATTCATTCCCGGAAAAGCATTGAAAGAGGCTGTAAAATAGCGCCTTGTATTTTGTATCACCGCCTTCAGGCAGTATTCAGTCCCCGGCAGCTTCCCGGGATACCAAAAACTGAATTACTGCCTGAAGGGGTTGTCCTGAATATCGCCGCCTGAACCGGGCGGTCATGCCGTCCACTGTCCCAGATACGCCCGGATCTGAGCCAGGGCCGCCTGCTGGCGAAGATCCAGGGTGTGTTTCTGCGTTTCCAGCTCCATAAGGTCCGCCCGGGCCTGGACCAGGGTATATTTTTCATCGCTGCGATACCCGGTAATTTTTTCCCCGTTTTCCAGACCTGCCAGAAGGCGTGTAAATTCCCGGTTCGCCGGCAGCCCGTAACTGCGCATCAGGATCCGTGCCGCCAGGGTCTTGATCCGGGGGGTTTCGAGAGAGGCCACCAGCCTTGCCATCCCGTCATCGTCCAGGTTTTCGAAGGGTGCGGCACCATGGAACCCGGCGATATCCTTTTTTTCCTTTGGTGAAAAAAATCCCGCCTGGTACAGGCCGGCATCCGGGTCCAGATCGGGCACAAAGGGATACGCATAGGCCAGGTGGGCCTGGATTGTATCGAAAAACCGGTCCGGATCTTTCTCAAAGGCACAAAGAACGGCAGCGGCTGTGTCTTTGGATGCCTCGGGCAGCCGGGCCGTGAACCGGTCGTGTTCCGGCAGCAGCAGCCACTGATCCGCGGGTTTTTTGCGGATGGGAAACCAGGTGAAAAGCCCGGTGTCCGGATCGACGGCCAAAGATTCAGGCCGGTCCAGACGGATCCACAGCTGCTGGTTCTGATAGGGAACAGAGGCCCCGATGTGAAGCACCGGCGCCAGATACCCGGCATCCGGCCCGAATGCGGCGGACACCATCACGGCTTTGCGAAAAGCCCGGTCCCGGATCCGGCAGGCCCGGGGGATCGCCGCGGCCCGGGCCAGGTCGGTCTGTTTGTCAAAAAATCCGAGGGCATAGCGCCAGATGTCGGCACGGGCCGAAAACCTGCGGCTCAGGGCCACCAGGGCCTCCACATCGGCCATGGCATCGTGGGCCGGACCGCTGGTGTCAAACCGGTTGGCCCGGGTGATCTGTGCCAGCTGCAGGGTGGGCCGCCCGTTGTCCAGGACCGGCCAGTCGATCACGGAATCGCAAAAGACCCTGAACAGGGCGGCCACCGGCAGGATGTCGGCCCGGAAACACCCATTTGCATACTGGTGGGAGTAAGGATCCAGCAGGTTCCGGTAGAACAGGAACCGCAGAAACTCATCATCAAATCCTAAAGAATTATAGCCGAGGCTGCAGGGGTCAGGGGTGTTGAACAGCTGGTGGAGCAGTCCTGCCCCCGGATACTCGCGCAGGCCGTCTTCAAGATCCGCAGGTGTCAGGCAGTGGGTGACAACGGCCTTAGGGGAAAGAATAATGTCTTTGCGAAGCCGGAAGGCCAGGCAAGTCCGGTCGATTTCGTGCAGGCGGGCA
>DATHSR010000491.1:0-3150 GCA_035464035.1 Desulfotignum sp.
TCCTTCCGCCACGATCACCACGGCATGGTTCCGGGTCTTGACCCGGTTTTCCAAAGCCTGGAGAAAACCGGTCTCACCAGTGAGTTCAATGTCCACCTCCGGGATCAGCACAAAGTTGGCATCCTGCTGGGCCAGGGCCGCCGTGGCGGCCAGAAATCCGGAATGACGTCCCATGAGCTTGATCAGGCCGATGCCGTTGGGATAGGCTTCCGCCTCGTTGTGGGCCCCTTTGATGGCCAGGGTGGCCACATCCACGGCTGAATCAAACCCAAAAGACCTGGAAACCAGGAAAATATCGTTGTCAATGGTCTTGGGAATTCCCACCACAGAGATTTTCAGGTTTCGCTTTTCAATTTCATCGGCAATTTTCTTGGATGCCATCAGGGTGCCGTCTCCCCCCACCATGAACAGAATCCCGATGCTCATGCGCTCCAGGCAGTCCACCACCACACCGATATCCTGGCTGCCCCGGGAGGACCCAAGGATGGTGCCGCCCATGTCCTGGATACCCGATACCGTGGCAGGGTTCAGATCCAGGATGTCATGACCGTATTCCGGAATGAATCCCTGGAGTCCGTGGCGGATGCCGTAGATGGTTTTGACGCTGTATATATGATACAGTTCCAGCACGATGGCCCGGATGATGTCGTTAAGACCCGGGCACAGCCCGCCGCAGGTCACCACCGCGCATTTGAGCTTGCTGGGATCGAAATAGATCATTTCCCTGGGACCGGCCTGCTCAAAACTGAGCAAAGTCTGGCCGGTCTTTACCGCATCCTGGACATATTCGGTCTGAATATCCACAATGATCCGGGAATCTTCGGAAATAAAGCAGTGTTGACGCTGGGAAGACCTGCCCTGCCGCTTAATGGGAGAAATTATATTGGCCCTGCCCAGTACCGGAATGTCCGTGCATAGATCATGGGGTATCATTGCCCGCCTCCATTGAATTTGAACGATCCTTTGCCCAGGATATCATGCAGGTGCAAAATACCTTCCAGACGGTTGCCGGCATCCACGATGGGCAGAACGGTAATCTCATATTTTTCCATCAGGTTGAGTGCATCGTACAGATACGCATCCACCCCCAGGCTCCGGGGATTTCTGGTCATGATATCGGTCACCGGCAGCCGGTGCAGCCCGGTCACACCCCTTGCCAGGGCATGGCGGATATCACCGTCGGTAATGATTCCTTCCAGCTGCCGGTTCCGGTTCAACACCAGCACCGCTCCTAAACTGAACCGGTCCATGGTGTCAAGAGCCGTGTCCATGGTCTCGTCCACAAAAGCGCAGGGCGCCTGGGCCGACGCAAACATGATTTCCCCCACCTGACAGGCCAGCCGCTGACCCAGGGCACCGCCCGGATGGGACCGCATGAAATCGGTTTTTTTAAACTTCTTTTTTTCTATCAGCACAACGGCCAAGGCGTCCCCCATGGCCAGCTGTGCCGTGGTGGACGCAGTTGGGGTCATATTGAAGGGGCAGGCTTCTTTTTCAACGCCGGTATTGATGACCAGATCACAGAAACCGGCCATGGTGGAGGCCGGATTGCCGGTAAATCCGGCCAGGCGGCACCCGATTTCCCGGATCACCGGCAGCAGCTGGTTGAGCTCACTGGTTTCACCGCTGTTGGAAATGGCGATGAACACATCATTGGGGCTCACCATGCCCAGATCCCCATGCACCGCCTCCACGGGATGAAGAAAAATGGCGTTGGTGCCGGTACTGCTCAGGGTTGCGGCGATTTTCCGTCCGATGAGCCCTGATTTTCCGATCCCTGAAATAATCACCCGACCGGGGGATGAACAGATGTCATTGACCAGGGTTTCAAAGGCCTGGTCCAGTTTTCCGGCCAGGTTCAAGATGCCCTGGGCTTCAATTTTCAACACGTCAATGGCTTTGGAAATGATCATGATTTATGAATGGGTCCAATGGGTTTGTATTTTTTTCACCAGGCTTATATACACCAGTCCACGGTTTTTTCCCATAAAAAAAATCTTTGTACCTGCCTGCCCATGAAAAAAAAATCGGTCTGTGATTGACACTTGAATCTGTTTTATGATATTTGAGTAAGGTTTAACACCCCAAAAACGGGGAACTACCGGACAAAGACAGCCGGGAAACCTTATTTAAAATGGAAATCCGCAGTTTTTCCGGATTTATAAATTAAACCCATAGGATTTAGGAAAATTGTATCATGATCTGTACGACTGTTAGGGAAGGTGATGATTGTGTATTCATGACAGCCGCCGGCTGCAGCTATAACGAAGGCAACTGCCTGCCGGTTGTGGAAGAATGCATGGGCTGCCAGAGAATGTCTGAATTTCCCACCGGCATGTACTGCGTTGCCGCACCAGACCCGTCTTTGAAATGGAAAAACGGGACCTGCAACATGGCCACCCACATCAAGACCACCGCTGAAACCCAAAAGCAGAAAATCAACCCCATCAAGGCATCCAAGAGAAGATAATTTTTTTGTTGACCGCATTACAAAACTCTGTGGTTTTCATCTTCCAGGAAAGCCGCAGAGTTTTTTTTGATTTTTTTTGTGAGGAATCAGCCCATGAACGCGATAGCAAAAGAACTGAATACCGTCATCTCACAAGCCAACCCCCATGTCCTGGATATGCTTTCGGAAATGGGAAAGGCTCTTTTTTTTCCCAAAGGAATTCTCAGTCAGAGCGCAGAGGCCAAGGCCAGGGCGCACAGGATCAACGCCACCATCGGTATTGCCAAGCAGGGCGGTGCCGTGCTGAATCTGCCCGCTGTCACCCGGTACATATCGGGTATCGAACCGGATGAATACCTGCCCTATGCCCCCTCGTTCGGCCTGCCCGGACTCCGGGAACAGTGGAAAAAAGACCTGTATGAAAAAAATCCGTCCCTGGCAGAAACAGCCATCAGCCTGCCGGTGGTGACCGCAGGTATCACCCACGGGGTTTCCGTGTTTTCAGACATGTGGGTCGATAGAGGCGATGTGATCGTGCTGCCGGACATGATGTGGGGCAACTACAACATGACCTTTACGGTGCGCAACCAGGCCAAAATTGTTCATTACAGAGCGTATGATGATGCATTGACCCGCTTCAACGTGGATGATTTTGAATCGGTTCTTCGGGCACAGGCTGCTGAAACCGATAAAATCATTAC
>DATHSR010000492.1:0-2280 GCA_035464035.1 Desulfotignum sp.
GATATTTAAACAACACACAAGTTGAGGAGAAAAAAAATGAAAGTGATGACCTCTGTTTTATGCGGTATCCTGATGCTGGGACTGGCCACTGTGGCCGGTGCCAAAGACACCATTGTGGTGGGAACCTCCGCAGATTACCCGCCCTATGAGTACACCGATGAAAAGGGCGAATTCGTGGGCTTTGACATGGATCTGATCCGGGCCGTGGGTGAAAAAATGGGGAAACAGATCAAAATCGTGGACATGGGATTTGACACCCTGATCGCCGGGCTTCAGGCGGGGAAGATCGACGCCGTGATCGCTGCCATGCAGGCCAGTGAGGAACGCAGGGAAAAAGTGGATTTTTCCATTACCTATCATGAAATCAAGGATGCCATCCTGGCAAAGGCGGATTCAGACATTGAACTGACATCCATCCATGACATCGCCGGTTACAAGGTGGCCTCCCAGACCGGCACCATCCAGGAAAAATGGATCCAGGACAACCTGATCAAAACCGGAAAACTGCCGGCTGAAAACTATTTTTCCTATGAACGGGTGGACAATGCCGCCATGGATGTCAAAGCCGGAAGGGTGGACGTGCTGCACATCATTGCGGACCCGGCCCTTGCGCTGGCGGAAAAAAATGACCTGAAGATCGCTTTGATCACCACCGAAGCGGTATCTGCCGGCCAGAGCATTGCCGTGACCAAGGGAAACCAGGAACTGCTGGATGCCATCAACCAGGCCATTGAAGAGCTCAAGGCGGACGGTACCCTGCAGGCGCTGATGGACAAGTACCAACTGCTCTAGCACACCGGCATGACACCTTTTTTCACCATGCTGCAGTTTCTGCTGCCGGGCCTGGGCGTGACCGTCTCGGTCACGCTCATCGCCCTGTGCATAGGGGGGTGTATCGGTGCCCTGATGGCGGTGTTCCGGGTGTATGGCACCCCCGTGGTCAAAGGCCTGGCAGTCTCCTACAGCGTGGTGATCCGGGCCGTGCCCGTGGTGGTGATCATTTTTATTCTGTTTTTTGTCATAGCAGCGTTCATCGATCTGTCCCCGTTCATGTCCGGGGCTATTGCTTTAGGGTTTGCCAGCGGTGCGTATCAGACCGAAATATTCAGAGGCGCGATTTTGTCCATCCCCCGGGGACAGATGACGGCGGCCCGGGCCATCGGCATGTCCCGGGCCAAAGCCATCCGCTGCATCATAATGCCCCAGGCGTTCCGGGTGGCCATCCCGTCGCTGATCAACGAGGTGACCCTGGTGCTGAAGGATTCCTCGCTGGTGTTTGTCATCGGGGTGCCTGAGCTGATGCGAAGGGCCCAGTACGCCAGCGCCAGCACCATGGAACCGCTGCTGGCATTCGGCACCGCCGCCTGTTTTTACATCCTGTTGACCCTGACATTGAGCAGGCTGCTGGAAGCCGTTGAAAAACGGTTTGCCATCCAGTTTTAACCCATCCATGAAAGACACGCATATGACCCGGCCCGTACTCAGAATCGAAAACCTGAGCAAATCCTTTGGCGCCACACCGGTTGTCACGGATGTCAGTTTTGACGTCAATCCGTCCGAGGTCATCGTGATCATCGGCAGCAGCGGCACCGGAAAAAGCACCCTGCTCCAGTGCCTCAACCTGCTGCACACGCCCACATCGGGCAGGATCTTTCTGGAAGATCAGGAGATCACGGCCCCCAACGTGAACCAGGACCTGGTGCGGCGCCAGATGGGTATGGTGTTCCAGGAGTTCAACCTGTTCAACCATCTCACGGTGCTGGGAAATGTGACCATCGGCATGACCAAAGTTTTAGGCATACCGGCAAAGGACGCGGAAAAAAAAGCCATGAACGAACTTACGCGGGTGGGAATGGCGGACCACAGCCACAAATACCCGTCCCAGCTGTCCGGAGGCCAGAAGCAGCGGGTGGGCATTGCCAGGGCCCTTGGCATGGGTCCCAAGGTGATGCTGTTTGACGAACCCACCTCGGCCCTGGACCCGGAGCTTACCGGCGAAGTGCTGGCAGTGATGCAGAAACTGGCGGCCGAAGGCATGACCATGATCATTGTGTCTCATGAGATGGGATTTGCCAGGGATGCGGCAGACCGTGTCATTTTCATGGAAAACGGGCAAATTGAAGAACAGGGACCGCCGGACCGGATGTTCACCCATCCGGCATCCGAACGGACCAGAAAATTTCTGTCCATCATCGCCACCGGCAACTCGGATCACCCCTCCCGGAAAACGGCACAACACACCCCATGACTCAATTTTTCGCATATGCCCTCATGGCCCTG